>JABFRY010000082.1 GCA_013140955.1 Acidobacteriota bacterium | reverse complement strand
GCGCGAGCCGGTACCCGCCTCGCCCCGTCGGCGCCGCGCGGTCAGGCCGGGAAGCTGCGGTCGAACAGGGTGCCGATGGCCCGGCGTCCGTTGTCGTGCAGCGTCCGTGTGCCCGTGCCGGTGAAGTGCAGGTGCGTGATGACCGGGCCCTCGCCGGGCACGCGCGACCACGACTCCCCACCCCACGTGAACCAGCCGTCCTGGTCCTGGTCGAACACGAAGAGCGGCTTGTTGCACAGCTTCGCGAACTCCGCGCCCCAGCCGGTGCCGCCGCGTACGGTGCCATCCTCGAGGATGGACCCCACCACGTAGATCTCCTGGCCGCTGTTGACCTGGTACCAGAGCGTCTGGAGGATGCGCCGCAGCGTCGGGCCCTCGGTGTAGCGCCGTCGCATGAGGCGTGAGACGTAGGAGAGGCTGACGTCGCCGGCCAGCAACTCCTCGTGGTTGAGCATGCGCACGCCGCGATGGCGCACGATACGGTGGCCGTCGAAGGTGAAGTTCACCTCCTCGACCCCGTGCTGCTCCGCGCAGGCGCCGAACTCCGCCTCGGCGCCGGGGGCTCCGCCGCTGAACAGGATGCAGTCCTGGGGTGTCATCGCGGGGATGATACTGCCGCCCGGGCCCCACGTGAACCGTCGAGGACACTTGCCGCCTCGGGGCAGGCCGGTGCCTGACGCCGATACCCCACAGCGGGCTGCCAGCGGGCTGCCAGCGCGATCTTGGCGTCGGTGTCGCACGCCATCCCGGTCCGACTTGCGCACGGCGTGACAGCGGCAGTCTGGAAGACGACGCGCCAGGGCAGTCACCGAATCCCCTGGCGCATCGTTTTCCCACGGCGTCGCGCCGGAGGACCGGGATGGCGTGCGACACCGACGCGAAAATCGCGCTAGGGCTGCCGCGCCGCCAGCATCTCGTTCATGAGGTCGATTTCCGACTGCTGGCTCGTCAGCACGGCCGTGGCGAACGTGCGCGTGCTCTCGTGCTGGCTGCGGTCGAGCACGGCCTCCGCCATGTCGAGGGCGCCCTGGTGGTGGGCGATCATGAGTTGCAGGAAGAGGCGCTCGGCGGCCACGCCCGAGGCCTCGGCCAGCTCCTGCATCTGCGCCTCGGTGGCCATGCCCGGCATGAGCGCGTTCATCGACATGGCCATCTCGTGCGGCGCGCCCTCGGCGCCCGGCATCCGCATCATCCACGTCATGGGCGCCTCGGGACCCAGCTGGTTCAGCCCCCACTCGGCCAGCCAGCCGTACAGCTGACCCGCCTGGTGACTCTGCGTCGTGGCGATGTCGTAGGCCAGTCCGCGCACGGCGGGGTCGTCGGTGCGGTCGCGGATGAGCATGGCCATCTCGACGCCCTGGATGTGATGCACCTGCATGTCGCGCGCGAATCCGGCTTCGGCGCTCACGGTGTCGGGCATCGCCGGGACGGGCGCACTGGCACGGCCGGCCGAGTACGCAGCCAGGCCCGTCACGAGCGCCACCACCACGCCGGTGGCCAGCGCGGTGCCCAGCACGCCGTTGAGCGTGAAGCCCTGGACGTCGTCAGCTTCGTCCAGGGGCACTGTACCCTCCGCTGCAGAGCGCGCCGGGCTCCGGCACCCGCTGGCTGCGCCAGTACTCCTCGAGGAACAGCGGAATGCGCGGGTCGGTGGCGCTGTCCACGCGCAGCTGTGCGTTCCAGGCGCTCAGGACCACGGGCGTCGGCAGGCCCACGTAGGGCGACATCACGATGTAGGTGGACGGGAGCAGCGAGCGCAGCATCTCGACGTCGGGCTCGCTGAGACCGGGGTCGTAGGTCACCCACACCGCGCCGTGCTCGAGCGCGTGCACCGCAAACTCGTTGGGCACGGCCTCGGTGTAGATGCCGCAGTTGAGCCACGTGGCGTTGTGCTCGCCGCCTGCCGGCGGGGTCTGGGCGTAGGCCACGGGGCCGGTCACGTGGCCGGTGCCGTTGCTGAAGGTGAGGACACCATCCACGAAGCGGCCTTCGCTGCCGGCGGTGTAGCTGGCCGACTGCGGCATGAAGAGGTACGCGGCCACGAGCAGCGCGACCACCGCGGCCGCGATGCCGCCGGTGCGGAGCTGGCGCGCCAGTGCCTTCTGCTTGCGCCGCCGGGCGGCCTCGTCGGCCTTGGCCATTCGCTGCGTCTCCCGCTCCTCCCGCTTCGCGGCGCGCTCGGTCGCATCCACCGCCATGGGCGGCGGCCCCTGTTTCGACTTCCGGCTCACAGCACCCTCCAGATCACGACGTCCTCAAGGTCACAGCATCCTCGCAGGGATGCGCCAACTCATCCCGTGGTTTCCCGTAACCATAATCCAACTGTGCGGTGGGCAGCCATCGGCGCACCGCAGCCGTGCCAGCCCGCGGCTGCCCGGAACAGGTGTTGCACCCGAAACCACGTGCTCGACAAGGTCTTCGGCCGGCCGCACCCCCGCGTCGCCCCGCCGCACGAGTCTGCCCAGGTGAGCTGGTCAGCCGTGCTGCGCAGCACTTTTCGAGAGATTCAGGAGGACAACTGCCTGGGTCTCGCCGCGCAGCTCGCCTATTACTTCTTCCTCGCGTTGTTTCCGGCTCTGCTCTTCCTGGTGGCGCTGGCCGGCACCTTTTTCGTGGACAGCTGGATAGCACCCACCATCGATTACATGGCGGGCATGGCGCCACCTGCCGTGCTGGAGATCTTCAGGGACCAGCTCACGAAGATCAGCCAGGGGGACACTGGCGGCATTCTCACGATCGGCGTGGCGGGCGCGCTGTGGAGCAGCTCGACGGCCATGGTGGCCATCATCGACGCCATGAACAGCGCATACGACCTCACGGAGTCGCGCTCCTGGTGGCGCGTGCGTCTGGCGGGTCTGCTCCTCACGCTGGCACTGGCCGTCTTCGTCCTGCTGTCGTCGGCGCTGGTCATCCTCGGCCCGTCGATTCTCGAGGCCGTGGCCTCGCGGGTGAGCCTCGACCAGACGGCGCTGCTGATGTGGGACCTCGCCCAGTGGCCGCTCGTCCTCACGCTCATGGTCGTCGGCATCCTGCTGGTGTACCGCTTCGCGCCGGATGCGCCCGACGCCTCGCGCATCGGCTGGCGGTGGCTCATGCCGGGCGCGTTGCTGGCCGCCGGCCTGTGGCTGGTGGCCTCCATTGGCTTCCGCACCTACGTCACCAACTTCGGCAACTACACCGAGACGTACGGCACGTTGGGCGGCGTCATCGTGCTGATGCTGTGGCTGTATCTGTTCGGGCTGGCCATCCTGGTGGGCGCTGAACTCAACAGCGAACTCGACCACGCCAAGCGCGGGCCGGTGACGCAGCAGGTGGAGGAGCAGAAGGGCCGGGACGCGCGCCAGGACAGCCGTCATGCCGCCAGCCACCCTCACCGCCGCCACAGCGATGCCCCCTCCTGAGACGACAGCCCAGGGGCACCACGAGACGCGGGACGGCGGTGCGGAGGCCGAGGTCCACTCGGTGGAGGACGTGCTCGACCGCATCTGTTCGGCTGCGGAGAGCCGCGAACGCACGTCGATCCAGGACGTGCTGGATCTCATCGGCACGCGATCCTTCGGTCCACTGGTCCTGCTTGCCGGCCTTGTGCTGATGGCGCCGCTCGTGGGCGACATCCCCGGCGTGTCGACGCTGACGGGGCTGGTCGTCGCGCTCACCGCGGGACAGTTCCTGGTGGGGCGGAATCACATCTGGCTGCCGAAGTGGCTCTTGCGGCGGTCGGCCGAGAGTGCGTCGGTCGAGAAGGCCGTGTCGTGGCTGCGGCCGGTGGCACGGTGGCTCGACCGCATCAGCCGCGCGAGAATGCGCTGGCTCACGCAGGGCGCCGGCCTCTTCGTCATCGCCCTCGCCTGCGTCATCATCGCCACGACCACCCCGCTCATGGAGGTGGTGCCCTTCAGCGCCATCGTCGCCGGCCTGGCGCTCACGAGCTACGGGCTGGCGCTCATCGCGTCGGACGGGCTGCTGGCCGCCGTGGCGCTCGCCTGCTCGGTGGCGACGGGCGGGCTGCTGTTCGGCGTCCTGCGCTGAACGCGACGAGCGCGCTCTACCCGGCCGGCCGCCACGGCTTGCGCTCAAAGCTCTCGCGAACAGCGAGGCGCACGGCGCGGGCGTTACGGCGGAGTCGTCACGCCGGAGTTCGCGCCCGGAACCTGCGACGCATAGTGCGCCGTCACATCGGCGATGTCCTGGGTCGTGAGTCCGTTGGCGACCTCGTGCATGATCTGCACGTATTCGGACCCGCCCCGCTGGCGGTCCTGCAGCAACGTCAACTGGCGCGCGAGGTACTCGCGGGGCTGGCCGGCCAGCCGCGGATAGGCATCGTTGACCGCCTCGGGACCGTGGCACTGGTTGCACGACGGCACGTCCTGCGACGGCAGACCACGCCGGGCGATGTCGGCGCCACGCGCGGCGTCGCC
>JABFRY010000418.1 GCA_013140955.1 Acidobacteriota bacterium | reverse complement strand
CGCCAAATGGAGCACCGTGGCTGCGGGGGCCAGGCCCTCGCCAGGCGCGGTGCCGGTCGTGGCCTGCCAGACCGCGCTGGCCACCGAGATCGCGCTCGCCGCGGTGAGGGCCCGCCACGCCTGCCGCGTGCGCCACGGCAGATCGGGGACGTCCGCCAGGCGCCAGGCCGCCACCGTCGTGATGACGGCGAGCGGCAGGTAGCCGCCGCGACCGACAATCACGCGCACGGCATCGGGCAGGTCCACCGCGAGGAGCCAGAGCAGGCAGGCGGCGCCGTACACGAGGGCGGCCACGGCCAGTCGTCGGCGTCCGAAGACCGCGCGTCCCCGCACGACGAGACGAGACACGACACCGACGGGCCGCCGGGAGGGGGACGTCACCGGAAGAGGGTCCTTTCGACAGGGCGTGTGAGGTGAATCCTTCTCTGAATCGACCGAGGCGCATCGCGGCTTGAAGGCACCCAGGGGTGCGCCGGTACCGCCACCAGGAACGCTTGCCGCTCCGGGCCTCCGGGGACTGCCGGCCGCGTATAATGCGCGCCTTGGCCAGCGTCTTCATCAGCTACCGCCGCGACGACGCCGCCGGTCATGCCGGCCGGCTGTGCGATCGTCTCAACCAGCAGTTCGGCGGGCAACGGGTCTTCATGGATGTCGAGGACATCCAGCCCGGCCAACACTTCGCGGACGCGATCGGTCGCACCCTGGACGGGTGCGCCGCCCTGCTCGTGGTCATCGGCCCGCGCTGGCTGGACCTGCTGGAGCAGCGCGCCTCCCATCCCGAGGACTTCGTGCGGCTGGAGGTGGCCGCCGCGCTGACACGCGGCATCGCGGTCATTCCCGTGCTCGTCGGGGGCGCGGTCATGCCGTCCGGAGAGGCGCTGCCGCCGGAACTCCGCGAGCTGTCCAGGCGTCAGGCCGTCGTCCTGCGGGATGACCGCTTCGATGACGACGCCTCCCGCCTCACGGCCGCGCTGCGCGGCGCTGGGCTCGCACCAGCATCCTCCGCCGGCCGTCTCGCGCGTCGGGCAGTGCTGGGCCTCGGCGTCGCGGCGGCGCTGGGCGCGGCCGGATGGTGGTGGGGACGTGGTCCCGCCCCACCCGTGGTGGAGGGCGTGTGGAACGTCCAGCTGCAGCGGGAGGGGCAGGCCTCGTACCGCGTACGCCTCACGTTCGTGCGGGTCGGCGACATACTGACCGGCGCCGTGGATTACCCGACCGGCAGCGGGACCATCGAGGACGGCGTGCTGACGGGCGCCAGCCTCACGTTTCGCACGGTCCATGTGCCGCAGTTCGCCGATGAGGCGGCGGTGATCCGCTACACGGCCGAGGTCGAGGGCGAGTCGATGACCCTGACGGCCATCGACGAGTCCGGCATCACCCGGGGCACGGCCACCCGTGCGGCCGCTGCCCCGCCCGTCCCGTAACGCGCACACGCATCTCCGCGCGTCGCGCACGCCATGAGGCCGCCGCCCGGCGCCCACATGCCTGTGAAGCCTGGCCACGGCGTGCCGATTGTCCGATGGACCTCGTGTCGTCCGCGTTCGCGGCGCCGCGGGGAACAGGGAAGAGGGGTTCCGGCGTGCGGACGAGACAGCAGCAGTGGTCGGAGACCAATGGGTGGAGCCACCTGGAGGGTGACGAGCAGGCCAGCCTGGCCCTGGTCTTCGGCAGCCGGGCCGCCCTGCAGAGTGGGGCGCTCGACGAGGTGCCGGGGCGGTTTCCGTCTGCGCTGGTGGTCGGCTGTTCGACGGCGGGTGAGATCTGCGGCGACCGTGTGCTCGATGACTCGCTCGTCGTCACGGCCGTCACGTTCGAGTCCACCACCGCCAGGTGCGTCACGCTGCCCATCGCCGATTCCTCACTGAGTCGGGATGTCGGCGTTGCGCTCGGCGACGCCCTCGCGTCAGACGACCTGCGACACACGCTCGTGCTCTCCGACGGGCTCGCCGTCAACGGGACCGAGCTGGTGGAGGGTCTTGGCGCGAGCCTGCCGCCAGCGGTTCGTGTCACCGGCGGGCTGGCGGCGGACGGGACACGATTCGAGCAGACCCTGGTGCTGGCCGACGGCCGGCCGGCCACCCGTGTGGTGACCGCTGTCGGCCTCTACGGCCCGTCGCTGCACATCGGCTACGGGTCTCTCGGGGGCTGGGACCCGTTCGGCCCGGAGCGGGTCGTCACTAATGCCACCGGCAATGTCCTTCACACCCTCGACGGCCGGCCGGCGCTCGACCTGTACGAGGAGTACCTGGGCGAGCATGCGGCGGGACTGCCGGCGACGGGCTTGCTGTTTCCCTTGAGTGTCTGGCTGAGAGGACGGGACCAGCCCGTCGTCCGGACCATCCTCGCCGTCGATCGCACGGCGCGCAGCATCACCTTTGCCGGTGACGTGCCCGCTGGCAGTCGTGCACGACTGATGCGCGCCAACATCGACCGGCTCGTGGATGGCGCGGTCGGCGCCGCGGCTGCCTGCAGCGCGACGGGGGCCGCCCCCGTCGCTGGCTCTGCTCATCAGTTGCGTGGGGCGACGCCTCGTGCTCGGGCAGCGGATCGAGGAGGAGGTGGAGGCCGTACGGGGCGTGCTGGGCACGGGAGCGACGATGACCGGCTTCTACTCATATGGCGAAATCTCGCCGTTCACGCCGCGTGCGCGCTGTGAGCTGCACAACCAGACCATGACCGTCACGACGTTCGCAGAGGGGGCTGGACAGCCGCCGTGCACAGCCTCCTGAACCGGCAGATCCGGCGGAGCCTGCCGGCCGACCTGGCGTCGAACCCGGACCTGCAGCCGTTCCTGCACGCCGTCGAGGCCGCCTACGAGGCGTTCGACAACGACCGGGCCCTGCTCGAGCGTTCGCTCGAACTGAGCTCGCGCGAACTGCTGCAGGCCAATGCGCAGATGCACGCCGTCTTCCAGGCCATGCCCGACATCCTGCTGTCGGTGGACGGCACGGGTCGCATCCTCGACCACAAGGGAGGCGCGACCAAGCCGATTGGCCGCATGAACCTGCGGGGCATGGACATGCGCAGCCTGATGGCGGCCGAGTCCGGCGCGGAGTTCGACGCGGCGCTCCGACAGGTGCTCGACCGCGGGGACGTCGTCAGCCTCGGGACGCCGCTCTCGTGCCGCGACTCGGGGTGTCTGTTCGACGTCAAGCTGGCCCCGCTCGCCGACGACCGCGCGATCGTGATGCTGCACGACATGAGCGAGCGCCGTCGAGCCGAGCAGACGCTGCGTCAGAGCGAGGAGCGCTACCGCGCCCTCTTCGTGACCAATCCGCATCCGATGTGGGTGTACGACCTCGCGACCCTGCACTTCCTCGACGTGAACGAGGCCGCCGTGCGTCACTACGGGTACGCGCGTGACGAGTTCATGGCGATGCGGACGACCGATGTCGAGATGGGTGTCGATCTCCCGGAGCCCGGCAGCGGGCATCCGGCCGCTCCGGCCCCCGTCGTGCACCGGGCGCGTGACGGGCGCGCCATGGACGTCGAGCTGACCGTGCACGACCTGCAGTTCGGCGCCACGACCGCCAGGCTCGTCGTGGCGACCGACGTCAGCGAGCGCCGGCGGGTCGAGGCGCTGCAGCTGGCGAAGGAGGCCGCCGAACAGGCCAATCGGGCCAAGAGCCTGTTCCTGGCGAACATGAGTCACGAACTGCGCACGCCGCTCAACGCGATCATCGGCTACAGCGAGATGCTGCAGGACGAGTTCACCGAGAGCGAGCCCGACGTCGTGCGCCGGGACCTGCAGCGGGTCGAGTCGGCCGGTCGGCACCTGCTGGCACTCATCAGCGACGTGCTCGACCTGTCGAAGATCGAGGCCGGTCGGATGGAACTGTCGAGTGGCCTCTTCAGCGTGGCGGACCTGGTGTCCGAGGTGACCTCCACCGTCCAGTTGCTCGCCCGCGCCCACCGGAACGTGCTCACGAGCAGCGTCGCCTCGGGCCTGCGCGACATGCAGGGCGACTCCGTGAAGGTGCGACAGGTGCTGTTCAATCTCCTCAGCAACGCCTGCAAGTTCACCAGCGACGGCGAGGTGGCGCTCGAGGCCGCGCAGGAGGGCGAGGGGGAGCGCGCGATGCTCGTGGTGCGCGTGCGGGACACGGGCATCGGCATCACCGAGGCGCAGCAGGCCGTCCTCTTCCAGGACTTCTCACAGGCCGACGCCTCCACGACACGGCGCTTCGGCGGCACGGGGCTCGGCCTGTCGATCAGCCGCCGCCTGTGCGAGATGATGGGCGGTTCGATCGCCCTCGACAGCCGACCCGGGGAGGGGAGCTGCTTCACGGTGCGACTCCCCATGGCGGGGGCGATGCCTCTCTTCCTGGACCAGACACAGGGGAGGACGGCGGTCCTGGTGCCGTGACGCATCCTGTCGGACGGGGCGAGGCGACCGTCCGACAGGATGCGTCACGGCACCAGGACCGCCG
>JABFRY010000293.1 GCA_013140955.1 Acidobacteriota bacterium | reverse complement strand
GCATCTGCGGGCCGCGGTCGCCGGCGTACTGCCCCCCTCGCCAGCCGGCCTGGCGCTGCTGACCGTGGGCCTGGTGGCCGCGATGCCGGCCCTGGTGCCACTCACGCGGCAGTCGGCGGGCACACGCGCACTCTGGATGGCGGCACTCGCGATCGTCGCGGTGTCGGCCCTGCACCTCGGCCGGTTCCATGGCGCGCAGGAGTCGTGGCCGGTCGAACTGGTCGGCCACCACGCGTCCCTCGTCCTCGCCTTCGCCATCCTGTACCAGGACTACCGGTTCGCGCTCGCCGACCTCTTCCTCAAGCAGGCACTCGCCCTCCTCGTCCTGGTGGCGCTGGCCTTCGGCAGCTTCGCGGTCGTCGAGCCCCTCATCACGACGCCGACGAGGGGCCCGCTCGGGGTGGCGGCGCTGCTCGGGCTCTGGATCGCGACGGCACTGCTCTTCCCGGCCTGCCGGCGCCTCATCGTCTGGTTCGTGGACCGGGTCGTCCTGCACCGTGCCGACTACCAGGACCTGCTGGGACGCCTGCGCGACCGGATCGAGCCGTGCGACTCGTCCGCCGACGTGCTCGACGCCACCTGCCAGGCCCTGGCACCGGCGCTGACGGCCACGTCGGTCAGCTGGGTCGCCGAGCCGCCATCCGCGCCAGGTGCGGCCGGCGTCCAGGGTGTGGAGGTGTGGACGGCCGAACCACCCCGCTACCGTCTGGTGGTGGGTCGCCTGGCCGGCGGCCGGCGGCTCCTGTCGGACGACCTCGCCATGCTCGAGCGCGCCGCCCTGCTCGCGGCACGGCAGATCGACCGGATCCGCCTCACCAGCGAGCGCTACGAGCGCGTACTCCGGGAACGGGAGATCCGGGCACTGGCCACCGAAGCTGAGCTGCGGACCCTGCGCGCGCAGATCAACCCGCACTTCCTCTTCAACGCGCTCACCACGATCGGCTATCTCATCCAGCATGCGCCGCGGCAGGCCCTGGCGACACTGCTGGATCTCACCAACCTGCTGCGCAGCGTCCTGCGTTCGGAGGGCCAGTTCACGACGCTCGGTCGGGAACGCGAACTCGTCGAGTGCTACCTGAAGATCGAGCAGGCCCGCTTCGAGGAGCGCCTCACGGTCGCCATCGACATCCCGTCCGCGCTCGAGCATCTCCAGGTCCCGGCGCTCATCGTGCAGCCGCTGGTCGAGAACGCCGTGAAGCATGGCATCGGACGCGCCACCGGCGGGGGGCATGTGAGCGTGCAGGCCAGGCTCGCGGACGCGCTCACCATCGTCGTCCGCAACACCGGCGCACCGCTCGGCGCAGGACAGGAGTCCGGTCCCGGTGTCGGCCTCGACAATGTCGAGCGCCGCCTGGCCTATCACTACGGGCAGGCAGCACACCTGACGCTCCGCAGCGACCCGGATGGATCGACGGTGGCGGAGCTGCGCCTTCCCGGGCGGCTGGGGGACGAGCCGCACCTGATCGCCGAGGAGGCTGCCGCCCGATGAGTACCAGTCCGCTGCGTGTGGTGATCGTCGACGACGAGCGCCCGGCCCGCCGCTTCCTCGCCAACCTGCTCAAAGTCTGTGGAGGTGTGCAGCTGGTGGGCGAGGCGGGCAACGGCGTGGAGGGGCTGGCGCTCATCGAGTCCAGCCGCCCGGACCTGGCCCTGCTCGACCTCCACATGCCCGATCTGGGCGGGCTCGACGTCGTGCGGCGCCTGCCGCCGGAGGCGCTCCCGCTGGTGGCGTTCGTGACGGCCTTCGACGACTTCGCCATCGAGGCGTTCGAACTCAACGCCATCGACTACCTGCTCAAGCCAGTGGAGCCGGAGCGCCTGCAGGCCACCCTCGATCGTGCCAGGGAGCGGCGTACCCGGCCGGAACCCGCCGAGCAACGGGCCGCCGCTCTCGAGAAGGCCACGACGAGCTACGAGCACGCCCGCCGACGCGCGTACCTGGAGCGGATTCCCGTGCGACGGCGCGCGGACGTGCTCATCGTACCCGTCAGGCAGATCGCCTCGGTGGTCTCCGAGGGCGAACTGCTGCACCTGACGACGTTCGCGAAGGACCGCCACACCATCACCTACCGCCTGCACCTGCTCGAGGAGCGCCTCGACCCCAAGCGCTTCGTGCGGCTGTCGCGCGGCACGCTCGCCAATGTCGATGCGATTACCAAGGTGAGCCCGATGCCCGGGGGCACCTACCTCGCGACGCTGTCGAACGGCCAGGAACTGCCGGTGAGCCGCATCCAGTCGCGCGCCCTCCGCGACACGCTTTTGCGGATCTGACCGCGCCCGCCTCGCGCAGGCTCACACCGTGTGCGTGTCGGGGTCGGGCTCTGACCCGTTCCTCCGGCGCGACGACGCGGGAAAACGGTGTTCCAGGGGATTCGCCTGCCGGTGCTCGGCAAAGGCCCTGGGCACCCATGCCCCAGTCACCCCTTGCACACCGTTTTCCAGACTGCCGCCGTCCCGTCGTGCGCAAGTCGGACCGAGCCAGAGCCCGACCCCGACACGCACACCGCGACTGGAACCCCTGTCATACATCGGAGCGCAGCACCGAAGGCGGCGAGGCGCCCGGCTGCCCAGGCGCGACGACTGGGCATACCGGCTGTATGTGAGGGAGGAGCAACGCCGCCAGGCGGGATGCATCGCCGGCCGAATGCCGACCCCATGTATGAGAGGGGTTCTAGGTGCGGGTGGCCTGCCAGCGCTCCTGGACGATGTCCCAGTCCACCACGTTGAAGAACGCGTCCACGTAGTCGCGCCGGCGGTTCTGGTACTTCAGGTAGTAGGCGTGCTCCCACACGTCGATGCCAAGCACCGGCCGGTGGCCGCGCGTGAGCGGATTGTCCTGGTTGGGCGTCGTCTCCACGACCAGGGCGCCGGTCGCGTCCACGCTCAGCCACGCCCAGCCGCTGCCGAACACACCGACCGCCGCCACCGCCAGACGCTCCTGCAGTTGCGCGAGGCTGCCGAAGCCCGCGTCGATCGCGCGCCCCAGTTCGGCTGACGGCGGCCGGCCTCCGCCCTTCTTCATGCTGGTCCAGAACCAGCTGTGATTCAGGTGTCCCCCGCCATTGTTGCGGATGGCGGTGCGGACGTCGTCGGGCAGGCGGTCCAGGTTCGCGATCAGGTCCTCGAGGGTGCGGGTGCGCAGGTCGGGACGATTCGCCACCGCGGCGTTCAGGTTCGTGACGTAGCCCTGATGGTGCCGGTCGTGGTGGATCGTCATCGTCTGCGCGTCCACGTGCGGCTCGAGCGCATCCACGGCGTACGGCAGCGGCGGCAGCGAGAACGGACCGGCAGGCGGCGTCTGGGCCGCGAGCTCGGCCACGAGGCCCGAAACGGGACGGTCGGCACGGGAGAGGAAGAGGCCGGTGGCGGCGGCTGGCGCGAGCGCCAGCAGATGTCGTCTGCTCAGCATGCGATGGGCTCCTTCTGGGAGAGGACGCGACGTCATTGACGGCTCCCGGCCGGCGACGACCGGGGAGGATGACCTCGCTCCGTGCTCTGAGGGGTCCCGCCGCGCGTGACCCATTCTGACCACACTCCCGGCAGCCGCACCAAGCGCCTAACGGCCGGCGGTCGGATCGCGTGGCCGAACGGGCGACCAGCGCGCCGGGCGGGCACGCCGGTCGCCTCGCACGCAGGTCGGCTCAGAAGGCCTTGCTCCAGTTCACGGCCAGCGCCTGCGTCCGACGGAGCTGGAAGCCGTTCACGTCGTTGCGCACCGGCTTCAGCCACTCGAGGCTCAGGCGGTGTCCAGCCAGCGCACCCCGCGTGACCACGGCGTTGAGACCGACACCCACGTCGGTGAATCGCCCGCCGTAGTTGGTGGGCAGGTCGGGCGGGCTCGTGCCCGCACCGGTGTGGTCCAGCCCGGCGATCGCGCCTTCCGATGCGTGCTGGACGCGCACGGACGTGGACAGCCAGCCGGTCCAGCGGTAGCTGCCCCAACCCGTCACCCGGCCGATGTGCCCGAGCCTGTAGCCGCTGACGTTCTCCTCCTCCATCCGGAGGACGCCGCCGGCCTGACCGCCCCACGACCAGCGGTCCATCCGGGCCGTGTAGGTGAGGGTCGGCACGAAGTCCCACGTGCCCGAGCCCGGCTGCATCATGTAGTGCGTGAGGACGCCGTCGTTCAGCTTGTCCACGGCGCCGGTGGGTGCGCTGAACATGACGCCGGCATGCAGCCCCGTGCCGGCATCGCCCGCCAGCCGGACGAGTCCGCCGAAGATTGTGTCGCCCAGGCCGCTCGTGGAGTGGTCGTGGGGACCGGCGTGGGCATGCGCGTCCATGTGATCGTGCCCGGCGCCCGGGTCCTCGACCGGCTCCATCGTCATGGCCATCGTCATCCACTGGGGCATGAGCATGAGCGTGAGCCGGTCGGTCGGCGCGTACATGAGATCGAGCATGTGCATCTGCATCCTCATGTCGGTGGGCCGGCTGGCGCAGTGCTCGTGTCCCACGGCCCGCTCGTTCTGGCAGGCGTCGTGGAGGATGAGGTGATCGGGCGTCACCTGGGTGCCCGTCAGCAGGTCGCCCGACTGGCGTCCCCACGAGAAGCGATACCCGACCATCACCTCGCCGGCCTCGTGCAGGTGATCGAACATCACGCCGGCGGGCGCGTGCCCGTCGGGCGCCGGGCCATCCTGGGCGGAGGCGGCAAACGCGGTAGAGAGCAGACAGGCGAGGGCCACGAGGCCCCGGAGCGTACGGCGCATGGGCAACGTCCTTGAAACAGGGGGAAGCGCAGGATCGCTCCATGCTGCGTCCGCCCGCGCGCGACGTCCAAGGGATTGCAGTCAGGCTGCCTGAAATGGCAGCGACGTGATGGCCGAAAACGGCCAGGGCTCCGTCAGTGCGTGAGGTGGTAGAGCAGGATGTTGATGCCGATCGCGTAGCCGTTCGGGGAGAACTGGTAGAAGAACTGCGGGTCCTCGCCCTCGCGTTCGAACGAGTCGGAGATGTCGGTGTTGTGGGTCATCACCGCCACGATGCGCCCGCGGGTATCACGCACGGCCCGGAGGCGGGCCTGCGCCGACTCCGCACCGCGTTCGGAGGTGGCGCCTCCCGTGGCGCGCCAGAAGCGGATGCTCGGCACCTGGGGCACGGCCTCCACCTCGAACATCGTGTGGAAAATGGCGTCGGTGAACGGCACGTCCTCGATGGGAAACTCGGACGGGGGCAGGGCCTTGGCCAGCTCACGCGACCACTGCGTCCACGCGGCCTCGCCCCAGAAGTCGTCCACCCACAGGAAGCCGCCCTTCTCCAGGTACGCCCGGAGGCCGGCCGCCTCTTCCGGCGTGAGGCCGATGGTCCCGACGTCGGACGCCATGACGTAGGAGCACCGGAACAGGGCATCGTCGGTGAGGCGCACGAGCCATGCATGCGGCACGCCCTCCGACAGCCAGCTCACGCGCGTCTTGGTGAGTTCGGAGAAGCGCATGAGCAAGTGCCGCTCTCCCCAGGGATAGTCGGTGCGCCAGCCGGCGCCATTGGCCTCGGCGCGCACGCTCGTGTACAGGAGGTGGCAGGCGTTGACGTTGGAATCGGGGAACAGATCGGGCGGAAACTCGGGCGGGTCGCCCTGCTCACCGCGGGCCGCCCCGAAGAACCCGCCGCCGCGCTGGGCGTAGGCGTACCCGGCCGTGAGCACCACGATGATGACGGCGGTGAACACCGCAAGCAGCACGACCGGACGGGTGGATGCGCGCGGCATGGCGAACCGCCACCATCATGGATCAGATCGACGGCCCGCTCCACGATCCGCGGGAGGACGGATGTGGAAGCCGCGGACGATCCGCAGGAGGGCATCCGGGCGGCTGGAGGCACGCACGACGTGCACGTCCGGCGTGCCCCCCACCACTTCTCGAAGTGGCTCAGGGGTCGCGGACGACACCACCAGGGGCACCCCGGCGAGATCGGGCAGCGCCGTCAGGACGCGGCAGACCTCGAGCCCGTCCCCACGCACGGTGTCCAACTCCAGGACGATGAGCGCCGGGCGGCTCAGGCTCGCCACGCAGGCCGCAGCCTCGGCGTCGCGGGCGACGGTCACCGCGTAGCCCTCGCGCTCGAGCCGCGCCGAGGCCGCCTCGAGGAGGTGCGGCGTTCCCACGACCAGGATCACGGGCGCACCGTGCCCTCGCTCAGCCAGCGGGCTGCGCCACGGTGAACACGCCGTTCGAGACCCGCAGGACTCCCGCCCCGGCGAGAACCCCCAGCGCGGCCTCCGACGACGCGGGACTCAGTCCGAACAGGCGCGCCGCCTGACGGACCGTCAGACGCAGGCCGGGCATCTCGTGGAACTCCGAGCGCACGCGCCCGAGCACCGTGTCGGACACGGGTACCGACACGCGGGGTGCCGTCAGCAGCATGTGGCCGTTCCTGCCGTTGGCGAGAGGGTGTGCACCGGCAGGCCCGCATCGACACGTGGGGACGGCAGGCGGACGTGGATGACGTTCAGGCGGTAGAACAAATCCTCGCGCAGCAGGCCCGCTCCCACATCGGCGTGGAGGTCGCCCGCGGTCACCGTGATGAGGCGGCACCCGGCGAGGCGGCCCGCCACGTCGTCGGCATGGACCGGCGCCAGGGCAGACGTCGCCCTCCAGAGCAGGTCCTGCACGGTGGCACTGGCGGTCTCGAGGCCGCGCAGCAGGACGGCCGCGCCGGAAGGGACCGCGAGGATCGCACGGCGCGCCTGGGGTCCTGGCCCTTCGTGCGCGTGTGCCGCGGGCCGGACCAGGTCGAGCACCGTCAGTGTCGCGGAACCCGCGCGACCGTGCAGATGGATGAGGCGCCCGATGGCCTCGGCCTCCTCGACGAGCGCGGCCGTGACCAGTACGCGGGTCTGCGAGCGCACGGCGCCGGCAATGTCGGCTTCCACGGTCGCTGCCGCCAGCCCGGCGCGCCACCGCGGGAGCATCTGGAGGCGGCCGTCCCCGGCGGGCCCTTCCGGTGCGCACGCGACGGGTACACCCGGAGGCGCCTGACGCGGGACGTTCCGCAGCGGGGCTGGCACGGTCCCTGGGCCACCGGCCACCGGCGCCCTGCGCGGCGACCAGGGCGATGCCGCCGCGAGACGGGACGCGATCCGGGAACGGAAGGGCAACAGGAGAACGGCGCGTACAGCAGTCCCCAGACTGGAGAAACCGGAAATCACGATGCCCTGACTTTCTCGAGGGCTTTGATGAGGCTGAGCCGCGTGACGGCGCGTGCGGGCGGGAGGTCAGAACTCAGGAAAGCGGTAGGGTTCGAGCATGCGCCTCGCCCCAGGTGATTGCAAGGCAATTCGGGCGGTCTACGTCGGCGTGCGGTCCATGCGCAGCAGCGCCCGCTCGCCGGCACGCATGGCGATGCGCCAGGTCCCCACGCTGAGCAGGAGCGCCGCCAGGAAGCAGCCGCCCATCAGCACCTGCTGCAGCGGCGGAATGGGCCGCTGCCTCGCCAGGTGCCACAGATACACCGACGACGGCCATCCCAGCAGCGCGATCGTGACGAGCACGAAGCACACCGCGGCGATCATGAACGCGACGCCGCCGTACGAGCCCGCGACCTGTGTGGCGTTGTCGGCGCCGAAGCGCGGGTAGCAGGCGCCGAGGCCGGTGGCCAGACCGACGAGCGCGAGGCTCATGAAGGCGATCGCCACCGTGGTCACGAGCTTCAGGAAGGGATCGATGCCGAGGAGCGCGTTGGCCGCGACGGTGAGGCCGATGGTGAGGGCCGCGACGGGCACGAGCCCCATCCAGAACTTGGTCCAGAGGAAGCTGCGCAGCGACACCGGCGCGGTCCGGATCACCCAGAAGGCGGCGCCCTCGGACGAAACGGCCGGGAAGACGAACCGCACCGCCACGGTGGCCATCACGAGCCCGGCGAGGCCCAGGTTGAGGAAGGCGTAGGCGTTCTTGATGACGCCGCCCATCGACGGGATGCGGTCGAGATCGAGGACGCGGAAGTTGTAGAGGTAGATCAGCACGAGCGCACAGAGCAGCAGCAATTGCGACCACTGGGTGACGTCGCGCAGGAACACCTTCGCGTCCTTCATGAACAGGTGGCGGGCGGGCACCGACAGGGGCAGGGCCCCGGCCAGCCGGTCCACGAACGCGTACCGCGCGACGCGCGTCTTGCGGGCCTCCTGCGACCGGCTGTACCCGGCGAAGTGCCAGCGCTCGGACGACGCGCGCAGCAGGACCACGAACGCCAGCGCCGTGGTCCACAGCGCCGCGCCGTGCAGCAGATCGACGCGGCCCTGCAGGCTCGCGAAGAGCGTCTCCCCGGCCCAGAACGAGGGCAGCATCGGCGTGACCGGCGACTGCAGGGTGGAGAAGAACGCCATGACGTCGGGCAGGGATTCCACCCGCAGGAGCTGCTCGGGCTTGATGTACCGCAGCAGCAGCACCAGGCTCCCGGCGAAGACCAGCCCCATGAGCATGAGCAGGTCGCGCGCGCGGCGGGCGGGAAACACGTTGACGAGCAGGAACGTCACGCCCGTCCCGAGCG
The DNA here is from genome assembly GCA_013140955.1 of Acidobacteriota bacterium. Taxonomy (GTDB): domain Bacteria; phylum Acidobacteriota; class Vicinamibacteria; order Vicinamibacterales; family UBA2999; genus JABFRY01. Next base: position 5,781 of record JABFRY010000293.1, on the reverse strand, counting down.
CTACCGGCACGACCGCGAAGGGCACGAGGGTGAGCACGATGGTCAGGTAATAGGTGACGCCCGCCGACCGCGCCAGGCCCACCCCCGCGAGCACCGGCAGCATCAGCGCCACGACCATCCACGACGCCTGCCCGACGGTCTTGGCGAAACGCGCATGAAAGAGCCGCCGCGCCTCCACCGGCGCCGCCAGCAGCAGGCGCAGGTCCTCGGACAGGAAGAACGTGGACAGCGACGTCACCACGCCGCTGAAGGCCAGGAACGAGAGACACGTGAGAAAGAGCCACGACAGGCCGAGCCGCAGGATGAAGTCGCCCAGCTCGTCGTACTGGGCGAGCTGGCGCGTCACCCAGAGCGCCCCGCCGAGCAGCGCCGCGACGACGAGTACCCCCACCGTCCCGAACAGCCCGGCACGCAGCAGATCGCCCCGCTCCCGCGTCCGCGAGCGATGCTGCCAGGCCCAGGCCGAGGGCAGCAGGAGGTAGGGAAACGCGTTCACGCCACGGCCTCGTCGATCTCCTGCAGGCCACTGCCGCCGGTGAGCTTCAGGAAGAGGGGCGTGAGCTGTTCGTGCCGGTCGCCGGAGCGCTCACGCAACTGCTCCACGGTACCCTGCGCGATGATGCGGCCCTTGAGCACGATGCTGACCCGGTCGCACATCTCTTCGGCGACCTCGAGCGTGTGCGTGCTCATCAGGATGGCCACGCCGCGCTCCGTCATGCGCCGGAACACGGCCTTGATGAGCTGCGCGCCGCGGGGGTCGAGCCCGACCATCGGTTCGTCCACGAGCACGGCACGCGGCCGGTGCAGGAAGGCCGCGCCCATCACCAGGCGCTGCTTCATGCCGTGCGAGAAGCTCTCGACCAGCTGGTGCTCCCAGGCCGACAGCTCGAACAGCGCCAGCATTTCGCGCACGCGACCGGCGGCCTCCTCGCCCTCGAGCCCGTACAGGCCGCCGTGGAAGCGCAGGAACTCGCCGGCGGTCAGCTTCTCGTAGATGAAGGGCCGATCGGGGATGAAGCCGAGCGAGGCCTTCGCGGCCTCGGGCTCGGTGGCCATGTCGGCCCCGTTGACCAGCACCTGACCCGACGTGGGCTTCAGCAGGCCGGCCACCATGCGGAACGTCGTGCTCTTGCCCGCGCCGTTCGGGCCGAGGAAGCCGTGCAGTTCGCCCGGCGGCACGTCGAGGCTGATGCCGTCCACGGCGGTGAAGGCGCCGTAGCGCTTGACGAGGTTGGTGAGCGTGATCATGTGTCTTGTCCCATCGAGGACTGGCGTCCAGGCCGAGGCCGCTAGGACCCGCCGCCCACCGTCACCCGGCCGGTGCCCGGCGTGACCTGCAGGTCGGTGACCGTCATGCGCAGCTGCCCGATGAGGGGCAGGATGGCGGCCTGCTGATCGAGCCCGCCCCGCACGAGGCGGAGGTGGGTCCCGTCGGCGGGAAACTGGTTGAGGGTGGGGTCCACGGGCAGCCACAGGCCACGCGTGTCGCTCTCGGCGAGGTAGACCTCGGGCCACGCGTGGTAGTAGAAGGCCCCGCTCACGTAGACCAGGCCCACCGCGATGCGCGCGGGAATGCCGGCGGCGCGGGCCATCGCCACGTAGAGCGCCGTGTGCTCGTTGCAGTCGCCGATCCGGGTCCGCAGCACCTCCCGCGCCGAGGGCAGGCTGATCGTGGGCTTCTTCTCCAGCAGGCCGTTCACGTAGCGCACCAGCGCCTCGGCCCCAAGGCGTGGGTCCGTGGTGGCGCCGAGCGCCAGCTGCGCCTCGGCGCGAATCTCGGGCGCGTCGCTCTCGATGAAGGGCTCGGGCTGGAGATACCGCGCCACGTCGGGTTCGGATGGCCCTGCCTGCAGCGTGCTGGGCGCCAGGATCTCGATCTCGTCTCCGACGAGGCGCTGCCCTACGCCCTCGAGGTGGGCCGTGGGGACGTCGGCGCCGGACAGACGCAGCCGGATGCGCTGCACGTCGCGCGGGTCGTCGATCTGGCCCCGCATCGTCGGCACGACGGCGGAGGCGGCCAGCATGTCGTCGCGCGTGCGCCCCGCCACGGCCATCGCCGTCGCCGTCTCCGGGGATTCGCGAATCGTCATGAGGCCGAGCGGGCTTTCCTCCCGCACGATCTCACCGGTGTCGGTGATCCACGAGGTGGTGCGCAGGCCGGCCGACTCCATCTGCACACGGAAGGCGGGAATCCGGCGGTCGCCCGCACGCACGACCTCGCGCTCCCCCACCGTGACGACCACCGGGGCGTTGCGCAGCGTGGCGGGATCGAAGACGGCCCAGGTCCTGGTGGAGCCGGGCACCAGCTGGCCATCGGCCAGGCGTCGGCCCAGGTTGAGGGCCAGGGCCGGGGGCTCCTCGAGGTCGATCGTCTCGTGCCGGACGCCCGCGGTCGTGGTGACCGTCACGGAGAGCCGGGTGCCCTCGACGGTGCCCGCGACCTCCACGGCACCGGTTCCCGGGTCGAGCGAGAACGTGAAGGCGCGCAGGCCGAAAGCCTCGTCCACGAGCGCCGTCGTCCTGATGCGGGCCATCGAGGCGGCCCCGAGGAGGGTCATCTCGAGCTGGCCGTCCTCCTGCAGCTCGTAGCCGCCCTCCACGGGCACGGCCTGGCTGACGGTGAAGCCCACCTTGGCGCCACGGTAGTAGACGCCGCGCCACTGCGCGCCCGACCCGTATCGGGCCAGGTCGGCCGCCAGCACGGCCTTCGAGCGCACGTAGGATTCGTACACGAGCGCCGTCATGGTGCCCGCCCACACGACGAGCACCAGGATCGATAGCGGGCGGGTCACGGCGCGGGGCAGCGGACGGATCCAGGGCATGTGGTGCGCGGACTCCTCTCCACGTCGCCTATCGGCCGCTGCGGCTGCGGGCTGCAGCCCCCCTGGCCAGCCCTGTGGCCAGCCCCCGTGAGCGAGCACCGTGAGCGGGCACCGTGAGCAAGCGCCGTGAGCGAGCGCCCAGAGCCAGCGGCGTGTAGGACGCGCGCCGATGGGGCATCCGGGCCGGGGGCCATAGAATGCGGGCCGGAGGAGGATGCTGCCCGTCGTGAGCCTGGATCCGGAGTCGGCGCTGCACGTGTCGATCGATCACCTGCTCGAAGGCGTGCAGGTCATCGGCTTCGACTGGACGTACCTGTACGTGAACGAGACCGCGGCCCGGCATGGCGAACGGTCGGTCCACGACCTGGTCGGCGTCACCATGATGCACGCCTATCCGGGCATCGACACCACGCCCCTCTTCCGCGCCCTCCACCGGGTGATGACGTCCCGGCAGTCGGAGGAGCTGGTGAACGAGTTCACCTATCCCACGGGCGCCACGCGCTGGTTCGAGCTGCGCATCCAGCCGGTGCCGGTCGGCGTGTGCGTGCTGTCGCTCGACATCACGGAACGACGCACGGCGGAGCTGCAGCTGCAGCAGACGCAGAAGATGGAGACGGTGGGGCAGCTGGTGGGCGGGATCGTGCACGACTTCAACAACTCGCTCACGGTCATGATGGGCAATGCCGACCTCGTCACGATGCGACTCGGCCAGGACCATCCCGCCTCCGGCGAACTGCAGGAGATCGCGCAGGCCGCCGAACAGGCCGCGGCGCTCACGCAGCAGCTGCTCGCGTTCGCGCGGAAGCGGCACACCCGGAGGCACGCGGTCGCGCCCGGGGAGGTGCTCGGGCATCTGGAGCCGCTGCTGCGCCGCCTGCTGCCCCGTAACGTCGGACTGCAGCTCGTGCGCGCGCACGACGGGGCGTGCGTCTGGGCGGACCGCACGCAGCTCGAGCAGATCGTTCTCAACCTGGTGGTGAACGCCCGGGACGCCATGCCGACGGGCGGTACGGTCACCATGGGTGTGCACCTCGAGCTGCCAGCGGGCACCGGCCGCGCGGCCCCTGACGGCCTGGCCGGCACCGTGGTGCTCTCGGTGGCCGACACCGGGACCGGCATGACGCCCGAGATCCAGGCACGCATCTTCGAGGCCTTCTTCACGACCAAGGCCGAAGGCCGCGGCACGGGGCTCGGACTGGCGGTGGTACGCGAGGTCGTGGAGCAGCTCGGGGGCACCATCGACGTGGCCTCAGCGCCCGGGGCCGGATCGACCTTCACCATCCGCCTGCCGCAGTCGCTGCGCGGTGAGGCGCCGGCCCGCCGCCGCGAGCCGTCCGGAGCGCCGTCGGGGCGCGAGGCGGTCCTGCTCGTCGACGGCGCACCGGGCGTCCGGTCGTTCGCGCGGACGGTGCTCCAGCGCTCGGGCTATCAGGTCATCGACGCCGAGTCGGCCGAGGCCGCGCTGCGCTCGGTGACGGGTGCCGGCGCGCCCGTGGATCTGCTGGTGACCGACCTCGTACTGCCCGGCATGGACGGCGCGCAGCTGGCAATCCGCCTGCGCGACGACTTCCCCGACGTGCGCGCGGTGTTCCTCTCCGGCGACGGACGTCAGGCCGGCGTGGACCTGCCCGCGGGCGCCGATGTGCTCGAGAAGCCCTTCACCGCCCATGCCCTCCTGGTGCGGGTCCGCGACGTCTTGAACGCCCGTCCCGCCTGATTGCTCAGTAGTTCCACTGCACCTGGAAGCCCACACGGTTGGCGTGGCGCGCGTCGAGGTAGGGGAAGGTGCTGCTCTGGGTGCGCTGGAAGGTGTGGGTGTACATCATCGTCAACTCCACCTCGGCCCACTTGGCGAACTCCAGCCCCAGATCCAGCTCGTTGACGCGGACGCGCGGGGCATTGCGGGCGAACTTCCGCCCTCCGTCGTAGTACTGCCAGCGGGTGAACGGAAACCAGATGCCGGTGCTGCCGGCCTGGCGATAGTGCAGCTGCACGTAGCCGCCGCTCAGCGAGGCGCTCTCCACCGTGCGCCGATCGGCCGACAGGGTGGGCCCGCGCCCGACGTTCCATTCGGCCTCCAGACCGAACGGCTGCGGGTACCACACGGCCGTCACGCCCACCCGCTCATCGGTCACCCCGCCTGCCTGCTGCACGGGCGTGAGGCTCGCCCCGTTGACCGTGATGGCCTGCGTAGCCGTGACGAACGCGCCGGTGTAGCCCTGCACGCCCAACTCGACGATCTGACCGCCCACAGAGAAGGGATAGCTGGCCCGCGCGACCCAGTGGAGGTCCCCGTTCTGGTCGGACCGGTTGAGCCCCTGGCCGCCGAACACGCCCACGGCGACCACGCCGTAGTCGCCGGAGCCCTTCACGGCCCGGTTGGCCGAGTCCCGAAACACCTGCCGGGCACGAACGGGTGCCCACATCAGGTACGCACCCAGATCGCGCTCGCCCTCGACGGCGGAGTTGAGCGCGTCGGGCCGCTCGAGCGGCGCGCGGTTCTGGCTGGACTGGAGATTCACGAAGCCGAACGGCACTTTCGACTGCCCCACCCGGGCGCGAAAGGTCTTGGCCGCATCGAAGGACACGTCGGCGTAGAGATCGCGCATCTGCAGGGAGTAGTCGGCGGCGCCGGTGGACCCGTTGAAGTCCATCTGCGCGTAGAGCGCGAGGTGCTCCGTAGGGTCGCCGCTGAAGACGAACCGGCCGCGTCGGATCATGAGCGACTCGTTCTCGTTCACGGACCGGTCCGACGGCACGAGCACGGGCGCCCCCTCCGACGACAGCACGTCGGAGAGCCGGAACTGCGTGTAGCCACGGAGGCCGATGCGCTCGTACCACTTGCCGGCCAGCGCCTGCTGCACGAGATCGGCAGTCGCCGCCTGCGCTGCAGCGTCAGGGGCCGCCGAGGGGGGCGCAGTGGCGGCGGCTTGCGCGGCCGGCTGGGCACTCGTTTGGG
>JABFRY010000504.1 GCA_013140955.1 Acidobacteriota bacterium | reverse complement strand
GTAGTAGGCATCCACGTAGTCCGGGTCGTGGCACCCGACGCCCAGCACCAGCCGGACATACGCCTCTCCGAAATCGTGCGTCATGGTGTCGGGCACCGGGACTGTCCGCAGGTTCTCATCGTCACGTCCGGTACAGCTCCCGGATGCCGGGCACCAGGTACTCGGCGAACGCGGCACGCACATCGTAGCGCGGGGAGAATCCCCAGTCATGTCTGGCCGCATCGTCGTTCACGTCGGCGGGCCACGAGTCCACGATGCGCTGGCGCTTCGGGTCGGCCGCCCATCGCACCACCGCACGCGGAAACGCGTCGACGGTCAACGCCGCCAGCTCCTCGGCGGTGGGACTGAAGGCCCGCACGTTGTACGCCGTCCGCGACAGGCGGTCACGGGGCGCCGCCGCGAGGGCCAGGAGGGCGTCGATGGCATCGGGCATCGTGATGAACGGAATGCGCGTGTCCGGTCTCACGAAGCAGTCGTAGGGCTCACCGCGGGCAGCGGCATGGACCATCTCCGGGGCGTAGTCCGAGGTGCCACCCGAGGGACGCGTGGCCGCGGAGATCACGCCCGGGAACCGCACGCAGCGGAAGTCGACACGACGAATGACGTCCGTGGTCAGCTGCTTGTAGTGCTTCGCGTAGTAGCGGCCCAGCAGCTCGCAGTACAGCTTGTTGCAGCCGTACATCGTGATCGGCACGTTCCAGGCGTCCTCGGCCACCGCTCCGGCCGCGGTCTTCGTCTCCAGGTCCGGCAGGCCGTAGACGGCAATCGACGAGGGATAGACCACCGTGACCGCCTCCCCGTGCGACGCCCCCTGGTGCTGCGCGAACTCCAGGAGCCCCAGAGTGCCCTCCACGTTCACCTCGTGCGCGGCGACGGGCGTGAACTCGGCGCGCGTGGACAGCAGGGCCGCCAGGTGGAACACGAACCGGACGTCGAACTCGGCGAGGATTCGCTCGAGGAGGGATCGATCGGTCACCGAGCCGGTGAACGCCCGCCGCACGTGGCAGGAGACCTCGGCCCCGAGCGGTGCGACATCGATCGTGATCACCGCGTGCCCGGCACCGGCCAGGCGGCCGACCAGCCCGTGGCCCACTTCTCCGCCCGCACCCGTCACGAGCACCACCGGCGTGCGCATCGCCGCCATTGTAGGCTCCCGGGCCTGGTATCAGCGCACCACTCGAAGGAGCCGCTCCACTTCTTCGCGAACGCGGCCCACGTCGCCCAGCACGCGCTCGGCTTCGGCCGCGGTCTCCTGGAGCGCCTCGGGCGAGGGCGCTCCCCCCCGCCTGACTTCGAGGGCGAGGTCGCGCGTGGTGGTGGCGCACGCCTCGCAGACCGCGAGGGTCTGCGCGTGCGCGAGGAGGATCTTCCGGAACTCGGCCTGCTCGTCAGCGGTCATCGACGGGGGAACCTGACGCGGAAGGAAGGGGCTCAGGCACGCTCACGGCACGAGGCGCAGACCCCGCGAAGCTGCACCTCCGACCGATCGATGCGGAAGCCGCGCAGGTGGGAGCGGCGACGGTCCACGCGGTAATCCACCTCGTCCAGGTACACGTCCCAGACCTCTCCGCAGCTGCGACAGACGAAGTGGTGGTGGCTGTCGGGGTTGACCTCGTACTGGACCGAGGCCCCGGCGCGTTCGAGCGTGCCCACCAGGTTCGCCCGCACCAGCTCCTGCACGTGGCGGTAGACCGTGGCATGCGACACCGAGGGCAGGACGGCGCGCACCTGACGCACGAGATCGTCAGCCGTGGGGTGTCCGCTCGTCTCACTGAGCACGCGCAGCAGGACGTCGCGCTGCGGCGTCAACCGCAGACCCTGGGCGCCGCAGGCATCACGCAGCCGGACGTAGCGGGAAGCAGGACTCGTGAGCATGGCGTGCGTCACAGGGTACGGTGGACGCGGCGGGGCGGCAAGCCAAAAGTGAGGATGAATACTAGTTGATAGCAATTATCAGGATGGGCTACTCTTCCGTTTCGTGGTCGTCGGGCATCTCCGACGCCCGGCGTCACCCCCTATCCGAAGCACGACCCCGCTCACGGAGGCATTGCATGGCACAGCTGAAGGGCTCGAAGACCGAAGAGAATCTCAAGGCCGCGTTCGCCGGCGAATCCCAGGCCAACCGTCGCTACCTGTTCTTCGCCAAGCACGCGGACATCGAGGGCTATCCCGAGATCGCGGGCCTGTTCCGCGACACCGCCGAAGGCGAGACCGGGCACGCGCACGGTCACCTGGAATATCTGAAGAAGGTCGGGGACCCGGCCACCGGCCTCCCGTTCACCGACGTCGCCGAGATGCTCAAGGCCTCGGTCGCCGGCGAGACGCACGAGTACACGGACATGTATCCCGGCATGGCCAAGGCCGCCAGGGAAGAGGGCTTCGGCGAGATCGCCGACTGGTTCGAGACCCTGGCCAAGGCCGAGCGCTCGCACGCCGGCAAGTTCCAGCGCGCGCTCGAGACGGTCTAGGACTCGTCCCCCGCGTCCGCGCCGATGGCCAGCCCGGGGGCGTATCGCTCCCGGGCTGTGCCGGCCCGTCCCACCTTTCACGCAAGCCCGACATGGACGAAATCAGATACGCACCGACGGACGGCCTCACCTACAACCCGAACGAGGCCCGGTACTGGGATCGCCGGGCACTCCAGCAGGAACTCGACCGTGCCTTCGACCTCTGCAACGGCTGTCGGTTGTGCTTCAAGTTCTGTCAGTCCTTCCCAACGCTGTTCGACGCCGTGGAAGCCGCCGGCGACGTCCGCCGGATCCCGGCGTCCACCGTCGACCAGGTCATCGACCAGTGCTTCCAGTGCAAGCAGTGCTACACGCAGTGCCCGTACACGGAAGCCGAGGGCCACGAGTTCAAGCTCGACTTCCCGCGGCTGCTGATGCGCGCCAACGCCATCCGCCGGCGCGACCACGGCATCCCTGTCCGGGAGCAGGTGCTCGCCAAGCCGGACGTGCTGGGCATGGTCGGCACGTTCCTGCCGATGGTGGCCAATGCCGCCAACCGCATGCCGGCACACCGCGTGATGATGGAGAAGGTGCTCGGCGTCCACCGCGACAAGAAGCTCCCCGATTTCGCCGGGGAGCCCTTTCCCCGCTGGGTGGAGCGCGAGATGAAAGGGGCGACGATGTCGCCCGAGGGCACCCACAAGGTGGTGCTGTTCGCGACCTGCTTCGTGAACTGGAACAAGCCGGCCATCGGCCAGGCCGCCTACCGCGTGCTCCGACACAACGACTGTCAGGTCGCCGCACCTGAGCTGCCGTGCTGCGGCATGCCCGCGCTCGACGGTGGGGATGTCGAGGGCGCGCGGCGGGCCGCACGACGAAACGTCGAGGCGCTCCTCCCGCTCGTCGAGCAGGGCTTCCAGGTGGCCGCCGTCAACCCGACGTGCAGCCTGATGATGAAACAGGAGTACCCGGACCTGCTGGACGACCCGGCCCGGCCCGAGCTGGCCCGCGCGGCCCGGCAGGTCGCCGCCGCCACGCGCGATCTCGGCGAGTTCCTCTTCGGACTGCGTCAGGCCGGACACTTCAGGGAAGACTTCAAGAGCACCCCGGCCGGCCCCGTGGCCTACCACGCACCCTGCCATCTGCGAGTGCAGAACGTCGGTTTCCGTGGCCGCGACCTGATGCGGCGTATTCCGGGCGTGACCCCCCGGCTGGTCGCCGAGTGTTGCGGGCACGACGGCACCTGGGCCATGAAGACCGAGCACTTCGAGCACTCGATGGCGATTGGCCGCAAGGCGTTCGACGGCATGACGGAGGCTGGCGCCGAGGTCTGGACCACCGAGTGTCCGCTCGCCGCGGTGCAGTTCGAGCAGGCCTGCGGACGCCAGCCGCTGCACCCGGTCGAAGTGCTGGACCGCGCGTACCGCGACGACGGATTCAGGGACGCGGTGCCACCACCCCCGCCCGCCGACGACCCGTCATGACGGCACGCCGCACAGACGCTGGAGACACTGCATGCAACCGCTGACCGTCGCAGACATCCTCGACAAGGACGCATACGAAGCCGCCCGTCCCGACCTCAGACGCCGGGTCATGACCGTCAAGGGCCGGCGACGCGTGCTGGTGGGCGAACACTGCAGCATGCACTTCGAGAACCGCGACACGATGCACTACCAGGTGCAGGAGATGCTGCGCGCCGAGAACAGCTGGACCCGTGAGGGCGCCGTCGAGGACGAACTGGCGGCTTACAACGCGCTCGTGCCTGGTGCCGGCGAACTGACGGCCACGCTGATGCTCGAGTACGAGACACGGGAGGAACGGGCCGACGCCCTGCCCAGGCTCGTCGGGCTGGAGCGGCACCTCTGGCTCCACGTCGGGGACCTGCCCCCGATTGGGGGTGTGTTCGACGAGGCGCAGTACGACGACGGCAAGGTCTCGGCGGTCCAGTACGTCCGCTTCCGCCTCCCCGACACGCATCGCGCGCAGATGGCGGCCGATGGCACGGA
>JABFRY010000473.1 GCA_013140955.1 Acidobacteriota bacterium | reverse complement strand
GCGCCCCCTCAGCCCCCCTGTAACGCACCTCCCAGTCCCCACACATACGGGGTGTTGCCCGCCGGCCCACCCCGGACCGGCGCCCGGATGTGCACACAGGACAAGGAGGACACGATGGATTCCCTCACGAGCTTCTCGCCCCGGCAGGTGGCACCCGACACGTTCGTGCTGCCCGCCTTCACCCCGCTGCCCTTCGGCGGCGTGCTGCCGCTGCACGCGTTCCTCATCAGGGGCGCCGAGCCGGTTCCGCCCCGCTTTCCGCCCGCATGTATCCCGGCCCAGGACGCTGCCCCGGATCCCGTCGAAACACGCCGGCTCGACCGTGGTCCCGGCGGGCACTTCGGGCTGGATACGGCGATTAGGGTGCCCATTCACCGCATTATCCGCGTCAAATATCTGCTATCCGCGGCGATTGCCGGTATAATCACCGCACATAGAGCGGTGAATGCCTGACTACATCCACGAGCTACCCGACTGGCCCAGGTTCCGCTGGGACGAGCGCCGCCTGACGGCGCCCCTGGCGGCAGCTCGCCACCAGCAGGGACGCCTGCTTGGGCACATGGAGGCGCTCGGCTTCACGCTGCGCGACGAGGCCGCGCTCCGGACGCTCACCGACGATGTCGTGAAGAGCAGCGACATCGAGGGCGAGACACTGGATGCCGACCAGGTGCGCTCGTCGGTCGCGCGTCGCCTGGGCCTCGACGTCGGTGGCCTGCCGGCGGCGGACCGGCACGTCGAGGGCGTGGTGGAGATGATGCTCGACGCGACGCAGCGCTGCGCCGAGCCGCTGACGGTGGAGCGGCTCTTCGGCTGGCACGCGTCGCTCTTCCCCACCGGGCGCAGCGGGATGCACCGCATTGCGGTGGGCGCGTGGCGAGACGATCACGCGGCACCGATGCAGGTGGTGTCGGGCCCCGTGGGACGCGAACGCGTGCACTTCCAGGCCCCGGCCGCCGCGCGACTCGACGATGAAATGCGCCAGTTCCTCGAGTGGGTTAACGCCGACACCACCATCGAGCCCGTGCTCAAGGCCGCGCTCGCGCACCTGTGGTTCGTGACGCTTCATCCCTTCGACGATGGCAACGGCCGCATCGCGCGGGCGCTGGGCGACATGCTGCTCGCGCGGTCGGAAGGCGGCGCGCAGCGGTTCTACAGCATGTCTGCGCAGATCCGCGAGGAGCGCGCCGACTACTACGGCATCCTGGAACGCACGCAGCAAGGCACGATGGACGTCACGGCATGGATGGAGTGGTTCCTCGGGTGCCTCACCCGTGCCATCCTCGGTGCGCAGGCCGGGCTCTCGGGCGTCATCGAGAAGGCCCGCTGCTGGGAGCGGCTGCGGGACGTGTCGCTCAACGATCGCCAGCGGCTGGTGATCGGCAGGCTCATCGACGGCTTCGAGGGCAACCTCACCACGTCGAAGTGGGCGGCGCTCACGAAGTGCTCGAACGACACGGCGCTGCGCGACATCCAGCAGCTCGTCGAACGCGGCGTGCTGGTGCGCAACCAGGCCGGCGGCCGCAGCACCAGCTACGCGCTCACCGCCGTCTGATGCGGGACGGCGCTGCGTGTCTATGGTCTCTGGAGGCGGTCATGACGGCAGAGGATTACGTCGTTGAAGTCCTGGGCGGCAGGAGTGTCTTCAGGGGCCCGACCGTTCCGACGCCTGCCGAAATGCGGGAGCGCATCAGACAAGGGCTCCCCTACCGATCGCTCGAATCAGCTCGCGCCCGGCTTCGGCTGTCCGTACCCGACGCGGCCGGCTTGCTCCATATGCCCACCCGGACGATGGTTCGACGCCGGCAGTTGAGGAGACTGGGTCCCAGCGAATCGGATCGCCTGTATCGCATCGCGCGCGTGGCCGGTCACGCCGTCTCGGCTTTCGGCGACGAAGACGAGGCCACAATGTGGCTGCAGCGGCCCAATCGGGCACTGAACGGTGAGCCTCCGATTCGATGGCTCGACACCGACGTCGGCGCCTACGAGGTCGAAGACGTGCTGGGGCGCATCGAACACGGCATTGTCGGATAGCGCCCGCCAGCCGCCGCAGCGCCAGGCGGCGTAGCGCACGCGCCCAGCGGCCCTCACGCCGCCATTTCTGCACGCTTTCGCACTCAGTCACTTGCGACAGCAAGAAAGTTGCGATTCGTCGCTAAAACCCGCCTGCCTCTGGTGTAGCATCGGCCCTTCAACGATTTCGAGGTCCCTGAGTCCTCGATGTTCCCCGGGTCAGGAGGCCTCCCATGCGCGCACGCACCTCGCTTAGCACCATCGCCCTGCTGCTGTTTGCCGCCACGGCGTCAGCGGCTCCCATTGCCCTCTCCTCGACGTTCAATGCGGACTTCTCGGCCTCGCAGAGCCTGTGGGCGGGGGGACCCAACGCGGGCCTCGACGAGTCTGGCCGCACCGGCGGCAGCGTGGGGCTCTACTACTCGGTGAAGGCGAACACGGGCACGGTGGCGGCCACGCAGAACGCCGCCCTCATGGCCAACTACCTCAGTGAGACGGCCGAGGGCTCGCTCACGACCATCGCCCTCGACTTCATCGGCGACCCGAACGGCGGCACGGTCGAGGCGGCCTTCGGAGCCGCAGCATCCACCGGCATGTTCCTCGACATCAGCGGATGCGTCGGCGTCGTCGTGCTGGGGTCGTGTGTGGGCGTGCCGTACAACATCGATGCCGACATCCCGGTCATCGATGAAGGTTTCTTCCTGGAGCCGACGACCACCCACACGCCGGTGATCGACACGCAGCGTTCGGCGAACGACGCAGCGCAGACATTCGGCGTCGGAAGCCTGGACGTGGTGATTGGCAACCTCGGGCCCAGCATGAACCTGGACCTGGACCAGAACATCTACTTCACGCCCACGAGCATCTCCGGCACGGCGTCGTACCGCAACGTCACGTCGGGCGCCACCGGCTCTTCGCTGTTCGTGATTCCGACCGACGCTCCCCGCAACCTGCAGCTGGCGCTGGGTGTGGGCACGTGGGAGATCTCGTTCCTCGACATCATGTTGCAGAACACCTTCCGCAACGACATCAACCTCGAACTGCGACCCGCGTTCGACTACATCGTGGGCAGCTGGCCGCCGCCCGGCTCCGGCCTGTTCAGTTTCGACCTCATCGATCAGACCTTCGCGCTCGGCTTCAACCAGATCCAGAACCTCGGCACCATCCGCGTGGATGTCGTGGCCGCCCAGCAGGTCCCCGAACCCACCGTGCTGGTGCTCTTCGGATTCGGGCTCGCGGGCGTGGCGGTGAGGCGGCTCCGGCTGCGCGGCCGGTAGGCGGCACTGCAGCGGACGGGGGATGGGGCCGATTTCGCTTCTCGGGGCCCCATGGTGGAAAACCAGCTGTCGAGTTGGACACCCTCAACCGAGGAGCGAGAGATGCGAATGCAGCGCACGCCGGGAAGCCGGCTCTGGGCAACGGTGGCAACAGTGGCGGCGGTGGCGCTGGCCACGAGCGCCGCACAGGCCCAGGTGACGGGGCCGCGGCAGGGCCAGGGCGGCAGCGTCGTGCAGGGCGCCGCCGGTACGGGCGGATCCACGGGGGATTCGGGCCTCGAGCACTGCGACCAGCCGATGGGCGCGCTCGCGGTCGTCGAGCCGCAGGACTACGTGATGCAGGCGCTCTCCCGCTACAACCTGTCGTCGCCGGTGGGGCTCATCCGGATGATGGTGCAGCAGTCCAACTGCTTCATCGTCGTGGAGCGCGGCCAGGGCATGCAGAACATGATGCAGGAGCGCGCGCTCGCCAACTCCGGCGAGCTGCGACAGAACTCGAACGTCGGCGGCGGCCAGATGGTGGCGGCCGACTTCATCATGACGCCGGCCGTGGTGTTCTCCGAGGGTAACGCCGGGGGCGTCGGTGCCGCGGTGGGCGGCCTGCTGCGGCGCCGTGCGCCGGTGGCCGGGGCCATTGCCGGCGGCCTGAAGTTCCAGGAGGCGCAGACCAGCATGCTGGTGGCCGACGCCCGGAGCGGCGTGCAGGTGGCCGCGGCGGAAGGCAGCACCAAGAACGCCGACCTGCGCATCGGCGGCGCGATCTTCGGCGGCGGTGTGGGTGTGGGGGCCGGCGGCTATGGCAACACCAACGAAGGCAAGATCATCGCGGCCGCGTTCCTCGACAATTACAACAACATCGTCAAGGTCGTGCGCAACGATCCCAGCCTGCAGCGCAACGTCGGCACGCTGCGCCAGGAGGCCGCGGCCGGTGGCCAGACGCAGGCTGGCGCCGTGTTCTCGGAAGGCGACGTGGTGATGCCCAAGATCGCCAACGTCAAGGTGATGGCCGAGCCGTCGGACACGGCAGCCGCCGTGGCCACTCTCGGCCGCGCCGACGAACTGGTGGTGATCGGCGGCGTCACCAACGGCTTCGTCAATGTGCAGGGCGCGAGCGGCGCCGGGTGGGTGAAGGTCGTGCTCGTGTCGCCGCGGTAGCGCGTTCTTCGAGCGCGAGCTCCCGCTCGCGAGCTCAAGGCACTGAACGCATCACGGGCCGGCCAATGTGTGCCGGCCCGCGCAGTTTGCGCGCCGGAGGACCGGTGCGGGGCTCCGCAATGGTCGTCCGACAGACGTCGCCGGCGAGTGCCGCGGGGTAGAATCGCGGCTGGCATCGCCGTGAGCACCGACACCGACCGCCTGATCGTGGACGAACTCCGGGCCGCACCGGGAGACCTCATCGCCGTGTACCGGTTCGGGTCAACGGCGCACGGCACCACCCATCCAGGCAGCGACACGGATGTGGCCGTGCTGATGCGGCAGCGCCTCTCGCCAGAGTCCAGGTTCGACCTGCAGGAGCGGATCGCCGCCCGGCTCGGCCACGACGTGGACCTGGTCGATCTGGCCGCGGCCACGCCGGTGATGGCCATCCAGGTGGTGGCTGGCGGTGCGCTGCTCTACGAGGCCGACAGCACGGCACGCGGGCTGTTCGAAGATCGGGTGTTTGGTGCCTACGCCCGCCTCAACGAGGAGCGGCGCGGCATCCTCGAGCGCATCGCGGCAGAAGGCACCGTCTATGGCCGATGATGTGCTGGTCAACAAGGCGGCCGCCATCGAGCGCGCCGTCAGACGAGTCCGCGAGGAGTACGCCGGCGACGACCGGAACCTGGTGGCGAATCAGACGCGCCAGGACGCCATCATCCTGAATCTGCAGCGCGCCTGTGAGAGCAGCATCGACGCGGCCATGCACCTGGTGCGCGTGCGCCGTCTTGGGGTTCCTCAGGAAACGCGCGAGGCCTTCTCGCTGCTCGAAGGTGCGGGCGTGATCGACGCCGCTCTCTCCGACCGCCTGAAGAAGATGGTGGGGTTTCGCAACGTCGCCATCCACGACTACCAGAAGCTGAGCCTCGACATCGTCCGGCGGATCATTGTCGAGCATCTCGACGACTTCCTGGTGTTCACCCGCATCCTGCTGCGGTCCTGATCCCGGCGCCTCGGTCCTCGCGGACAGCTCACCCCGGTTGAGCCACGGCCGGGCGTGGTGGAGCCGACAGCCTGTCGCGGTGAAGCCGCAGCCCAGCCGTCGCCGGCGGCGCCGAGGTCACCCCAGCGCTTCGTGTAACCGCTTCAGCCGACGTGTAAGCCGCGCGCGACTTCCCCGCTGACTCGCAGCCGGCATTCGCCTGTTTCCGAAGGAATCCAGTCACTTGCGACCGAGGCACACCCGGCGGTCCTGGTACCCGTGTTGCCCTCATGTCTGAGCACGACCGCGCAGGAGTGTGTGGTCAGCAGAACAGGAGCCGACATGGAGCGCAACAGACCAGCGGATGAGACGGTGGGCCCTCGGGTGCCTCGCGATAGGATGGACCGGCCGGGTGAGCGAGCCCAGCCCGGGGACGTCATGGGCATCGAAGAGGATGGCAAGGTCACTGAGCTGGGCGATACCCCTGAGGACGAGGAAGAGCGCCTGCGCGACGCCGAGGAGAAGGCCCGCGACGAAGATCGCTGACGTCATCGCGACAGCGGGGCCACACCCCCCGCTGTCGCTTTGGCGCCCGCCGCAGCCCCTCGGTCGGTCCTGTGTGGCCCTTCGCCAGTGCCGGAGAGCCGTCTCAGGCCACCCCTTTCCAGCGCTCGTCCAAACCACCGTGCGTACCCTCCTGCGCGGCCGCCTCCTCGTCCTCCTGATCGCCGGCATCGGCGGCAGTATGGGCGTGGACGTAGGTGCGCAGGAGGACACGCCGCAGGAGGGCAGGCGAAGCCGCCCCATCACGGAGACTGCCGAACGCGTGGCACGTGAGCTGTGGCCGACCGACGTGCGGGTCATCGAGGAGGACGACGACGGGCGGCCGCGGTTCCGGGCATCCGTCACCGTGGAACTCCCGCCGCTCCCACCGCCCTGGCACGACCCCGATGCCCCGACCGTCCAGCAGCGTGGCACCCTCTATCACCGGGAGTTCCTGGCCAGCGTGACGCCGGAGGCGTTTCGCGGGAGTCAGCTGGTGCGCTCGACCGGCGGCGTGAGCGTGGACCCCGGCACCATGTTCGATCCCATCAAACGGACCTGGCGCGAGTGGCAGGCGCGGCGCATCCGCGCCCGCATCCAGGAAGAACTCGCAAACCTCCGTGTGGTCGGCGACGACGCGGAACCGTAGGAGTCCGCTGAGGCACCTCGACGTTCAGGGGGCGATGAGTGTCAGTGTCGGAAAGTACTGGCGGTAGCGGCGGGCGTCACGCGTCAGCAGCCGTAGATCCGAGACGGCGGCGTGCGCGCCGATGTAGAAGTCGGCCACCGGCGAGCGGCGGGCGCCGCCCGCGCGACGATAACGGATGAACGCCTGTCCGGCAAGATATCCTGCGGCCCATGGCAGCTCGACGCGCCGGAAATAGCCATCGGGCAGCGCCTCGTCCAGTTCCTCGATCGTGGGGAACCGCACGGACACCTCGGCATAGATGATCGGATTGATGAACACGGCGCCGGCGCTTGCCGCGTCGGCGAGCATCGCTGCCGACCAGTCCAGCCACTCCTCGTCTTCGGTGAACAGGTCCAGGAGGACGTTGCTGTCCACCAGCGTGCCACGCACCTCAGCCTTCTCCGCGAAGCAGCTGCATGATCTCGTCGGTGGTCATCTTGCCGCTGCCGCGGCCCCGCATGTGCTCGACGAGCATGGTCCCGCGGGAGCGCACCGGCTGCCGCGCCTTCCTGATCCGGACGGCATCGCCGTCGAGTTCGAACTCCACCTCGGTATGAGGCAGCAAGCCGAGGGCCTCGCGAATTTCGAGCGGGATGGTGACCTGTCCCTTGCTGGTGAGCCGCATGGTAATACTCCTACCGGTAAGAGTAGCACGAGCCTGCGGCGTGCGTTCCTGACCGAAGGGTCTGCTCGAGATCGATGGAGGCGGCTCGCGACGCTGCGTCGTGCGGGTCAGCGCGCGCAGTGCGCGTCAGGGCGGCGATAGATCCGGTGGCAGGTGCTGCACGAGTCCGCCAGCGTGATGGCGGTTTCGCCAATCCGTTCCTGGTTCTGGGTCCGCGCCGCGACGGCCACGGCGCCAGCCGCCTCGCGTAGATCGCGCACAGCGGCCGTCCAGTCGTCCTCGTCCACCGGCACCGCCGTGCCGTTGGCGCAGAGGCGTCCACGCATGTCCAGCAGGTCGGCCGATTCCATCAGCGCCAGGCCGCTGTTCTCCACCGCCTGCCATCCGCCGTACAAACCGGTGAGCGGGTTGGTGGAGGCCGCCGGCCGCGCGTCGCGCGGCATGGCGGCCGGGTCTTCGCCCTCGGCGACGAAGATCACGTTGGCATTGGGAAAGAGGACCGCCTGCATCAGCTGCGCGACCGTGGATGCGGGACGGGGCGCCGGCGTCTGCGCCTGCACGAGGGCAAGCGCGGCGACGCCGGCGATAAGAAGGACGGGGACGACACGCCGCCAGGACGCGCCGGCAGCCACGAGAACGCCTACTGCGAGTCCGAGGCGCGGCAGTTGCCGCCCGGGCAGCGGTTGTTCTCTTCGCACACGTACTCGAGCAGGCCCAGGTTCTCCCAGTCGGGACGATGCGTGAGCGTGAAGTCCTGCGACCACGGGCGCTCGAAGATCTTCGAGTCGTCGATCGTGATGCGGTACCGCAGCGTGTCGCCCACCCGCTCCAGCCGCTCGGTGGTCTTCAGCGCATCGGTGTGCCAGCGGCTCTTCGTGGGATCCGTGTAGTGATAGTCGTCGAGGATCCAGGGCTTGAAGTTGACCGTCTCGATGACGAGCGCATCCCCGTCCCAGCGGCCCACCGAGTCGCCGTAGTAGCTCGGCTCGATGTCCTCGCGGTGCGGACGCCCGTCGGTCGGGATGATGCGGGCGGCCCGCTGCAGCTCCGGGATGATGACGATGTGATCCGGGTTCTGCACGATTTGAATCGGCAGGATGTACAGCATGCCCGAGGGGAAGCCCGCCGGCAGGCACGCAGCGCGCGGTTCGTCCTCGCGCACGTTGCCGGTGCGCGCGCGATAGAGGAGCGACTCGGCGCCCGGCTTCACCGGTGCCATCTTGTCGGCGTTGAAGATCAGGTTGCCGCGCGGCCCCTGGGCATTGACCGTGGCCGGAGGTGTGTACATGCCCGAGAAGTTGGGCTTGCCGTTCGCCATGCGGGGCACGTCCTGCGCCTCGATCTGACTGCCGGCCAGCAGCGCCAGGGCGCCTGCGGCCACGACGGCGGCGATGATGCGCGGGCTCATCGTCCACCCTCCGTGGGCGTCAGCACGTTGCGGCCGTCGGCAAAAGTCACACTCCGCGTCGACGCGTTGGTCGACCCGTCGCGGGCGCGGGCGCCCTCGACGAGGACCACCTCGCCGAGCTTGAAGTTGGCCTTGGTGACGCCGCGGCGGAGGAGCGCCCCGGGCGGCGCGGTCGAGAAGCCCCATGTGGTCAGGCTGCCGTCCGGCTCCTTCACCTCGACATAGAACCAGACGTGCGGGTTCTGCCACTCGACATTCTTCAATGTGCCGCTGACCTTCACCGGCTTGGCCGGGTCGAACTCGGCGATCTCCGAATGGTGTGCGCTGACGAGCGTCGCCGCGGCCAGCAAGGCCACGCCGACGACGAGCGGAAGCAGTCTGTTGCGCGTCATGAAAGCACCTCGCAAAAAGCAGATAGAGCTGCCGGAAACTTTAGGTGGGCGGGCCGGCAGCCGTCAACCAAGCTCCGGGAAATAGGGCAACATCCGGCCGAAATACAGCACCGCGAACCAGGCCAGCAGTGAGACCGCACCGACAATCTTGAATGTCGCCGGCGTGTCCTCCCCCGCCCCCATCGCCAGCACGCGGGCGCCCTGTGTGGTCTCGAAGAACATGGCGTTCAGGCCGGCCACCAGCAGGAAGGCCACCTTGCCCCACCAGGCCCAGCTCCCCGCATACTGCGGCGGGAACGTCAGGAAGAACAGGGTGCCCGTCACGAGATTGATGGCAAACCCGATGAGCGCCAGCGGCATGAACTGCCGGATGGTGGCGATTGGCACGGCCTTCATGAAGCCGAGGAGCCGCAGGTCGAGCAGCCCGGTGGCCCCGATGAGCAGGGTGAGCCCGATGAAATGCAGCGTTTCGGACAGCGGCCACAGCCACACGGCCTGCGACTGCAGGAAGAGGGAGATCGGCGTGTCCTGCAGGTACTGCGCGTAGGTGCCCATCGCTACGGTTCCCGTCGTGCGCTACCGGATGTAGGCCATCATCCGCCCGGCCACAATCGCGCTCGCCCATGCCGCCAGGGATACGACGGCGAGCACCCGAACGTGTACCGGGACCGCGCCGTGCTGGCTGTGGCGCCTGACGACGCGGGCGAGCGGCGCGGTGACGAGCAGGGCCAGGGCGACGAGCGACAGCTTGATCCAGAAGATCGCCTGCGCGGCCTTGGTCGTGGCGGCGATGGCAAACAGGATGAAGCCGCTGATGGCGTTGACGGAAAAGCCCACCCACAGAATGGGAAAGAGCAGGCCGAAGGCCGTAAGCGGTGCGGAGCGGCCCAGACCGAGCAGCCGCGCGTTCAGGATCACCGCCGATCCCACGGTGAGGGCGAGGCCGGCCGTGTGCAGGACCAGAATCGTCGGATAGCCCCAGATCGAGCCAGACTCGGAGATGGTGACGAACAGGGGCAGGTCCTGCAGCCGCTCGAGAAGTGACACCGGCCGATCCTAATGCAAGGCCACACGCCCCGTACCTCGTATAGAGTACCGCCGCATGCACAGAACCGCCTGGCTCGCGCTGGTTGCCCTCGTCACATGTACCGGTGAGGGAGCCGCGCAGCAGGCGCCCGCGGAGGCCCGGCGCACCGCCGTGGTCACCACCGCTACCTCCCCCCTCTCGATTGACGGCGTGCTCGACGAGGCCGCCTGGGCGACCGCCGCGCCCATCGGCGAACTGGTGCAGCGCCAGCCGCGCGTGGGCGAGGCGCCGACCGAGCGCACGGTCATCCGCCTCCTGCACGATGCCGACAACCTGTACGTCGGCGTGCAGGCCTACGACACCGAGCCGGGCAACATCGTCGCCACGCAGATGGAGCGCGACGCGGGGCTGGGTTCGGACGATCGCATCGAGCTGGTGTTCGACACCTTCCGCGACCAGAGCAACGCCTTCTACTTCGCGACGAATCCGGCCGGCACCTACGTGGACGGCATCGCGTTCATCAACGGCGACCTCAACTCGGAGTGGGACACCATCTGGGACGTGCGCACGCAGCGCACCGCCGAAGGGTGGACCGCCGAGTTCGCCATTCCGTTCAAGAGCCTCAACTTCCCCGAAGGGCAGTCGGTGTGGGGCTTCAACGTGGCGCGCACCATCAGCCGCAAGCTCGAAGAGAACCGGTGGTCGGGCGCCCGCTTGGACGTCACCCGGTTCGCGCAGGTGTCCGACGCCGGCGAGATCTCGGGCCTCGGTGCGCTGACGCAGGGCAAGGGGCTCGATATCCGGCCCTTCCTGGCGGGCCGCCGGCTCGACCTGCGTGCGGCCGATGAGGCCACGTATCTCGGCAAGCCGGGATTCAACCTGTTCTACAACTTCACGCCCAGCCTGAAGCTCTCGGCCACGGTGAACACCGATTTCGGCGAGACGGAGGTGGACGCGCGGCAGATCAACCTGTCGCGCTTCTCGGTGCTCTTTCCCGAACGACGGCAGTTCTTCCTGGAGGATGCGGGCGTCTTCAGCTTCGCGAGTACCGGACCCACGCCGGCCGCGGGCATCCCCGGCACCGGCGCCGAGGTCTTTCCCTTCTTCAGCCGCCAGGTGGGGCTGCTGGGAGGCCAGGAAGTGCCCATCGACGTCGGGGTGAAGCTCACCGGCAAGGTGGGCCAGACCGACGTGGGCTTCCTCGACGTACGTACGCGCGACGTGGCGATCTCCGACGCCAAGAACTTCGTCATCGGCCGCGTGCGACAGAACTTCTCGCAGCAGTCGTACATCGGCGCCATCTTCACCGACGGGGACCCCACGCGGTCGGCCTCGAGCCGCACGTTCGGCGCCGACGTCCGACTGGCGACCGCGCGCTTCCTGGGTCGGCCGCGCAACCTCGTGGTCAACGCCTACGCGCTGCGCAGCGCCAACGAGGGCGTGTCCGGCAAGGACGCGTCCTACGGCTTCTCGGTGGCGTATCCCAACGACCGCTACAGCGCGCAGTTCGTGATGCGCGAGATCCAGGAGAACTTCCGGCCCGCCATCGGGTTCGTGCAACGCGGCAACGTGCGGCTGCTGCGCGCGGCGTTCAGCTTCAACCCGCGCCCGCGGTTCCTCAACCTGCAGCAGATGTTCCACGACTTCTACTACACGCGTTTCACCAGCCTCGCCAACAACCAGCTCGTGAGCCAGGACTTCTACATGACGCTCCTGGACTGGCACGTGCGCACCGGCGACTCGTTCCACGGCATGCTCGACCTGAACGTCGTCAACGAGCATCTCTTCGCGCCGTTCGTCATCTCGCCCGGCGTCGTGCTCCCGGTCGGCGAGTACACGTTCACGCGCTTCCGGAGCAACCTCCTCACGTCGGCGACGCGCCGCCGTGTGTCTGGGAACTTCACCGTGTCGTGGGGCGACTACTGGTCGGGCACGGCCGAGCAGGTGCAGGCGGGCATTGCCTTCCGCATGCCGCCGACGCTGACGCTGAGCGTCAACACCAACCAGACGTTCGCCACGCTGCCCGAGGGGTCGTTCACCGCCCGCATCTTCACCGCCAACGCCAACTACGCGGTCTCGGCCCGCCTGTCGTTCAGCAACCTCGTGCAGTACGACAACCGCTCGGAGAATCTCGGGTGGCAGAGCCGCGTGCGGTGGACGCTCCGCCCGGGCGACGACCTGTTCGTGTCCTTCAACCAGGGCTGGATTCGCGAAGACGGCGAGGACGTCCGCTTCCGGACGGAAGACAACCGCCTCGCCGTGAAGTTGCAGTACGCATTCCGCTTCTAAGCGCGGTGTGCGCTTCGGCGTAGCACTCCGACACTCCGCCCTACTACTCAGCCTCCGGCGCGACGACGTGGGAAAACGATGCTCCAGGGGATTCAGTCACTCCCCTTGCGCATCGTTTTCGCAACTGACGCTGTCACGTCGTGCGCAAGTCGGATCGGGCCAGAGCGCCACGCCGAATCGAACATCGCGCTAAGCGCGGGCGTCAGCCGGCGTCGTCGGACCCGAGCAGTCGTTCGAACACCGGGAGCAGGTCGCTCACGCCGAGCGCGTGCTCCAGGTCCGTGAGGAGCCGCCGCACGGCGTCGCGGTCGAGCCGGTCTGCCTGCGCCACGATGACGCTGCGCACGTCGTCGAGGTCCTTGGCTCGTCCGGCCAGTACCTTAGTCGCGACGAGGTCTTCTGCGGAAATGACCGGGATGCTCACGCCCGGAGCGACCTCGACGGGCACGGCGCGTTGCTGAAAGGCCTCTTCCAATCCAGGCCCGCCGAGCACGATATCGACTGCCCAGCCGTCCTCGCCGAACGACATGGGCAGCACGCGGGTGCGGGCCACGAAGGCCGGCGTGCCCTCGGGCCGCAGCGCGAACCCCGCACGCTGCAGGCCCTCCACGAGCTGCGCTGCCTCGACCCTTCCCAGCAGCACCGTGACATCCACGTCTTCCGTGAAGCGTGGACGCCCCCAGTGCAGCACTGCCTGCGCGCCGAAGACGTACCAGCGGACGCCAATGGCATCGAGCGTCGCGGCGAGCGACGCCAGCAGGTCAGCGAGCGGCGCGTGTGACGGCACGAAGGGCTTGCCCGACCCGCTGGTGAATCTGCACGTCGGCGACGCGTTCCGACTCACTCGGCCCGACGCCCCGAACGTGCCGGGCGTGCCGCCACCAATCGTCCGCCTGCTGCCACAGGGCGCTGCTGGTCATGGTGCGCTTCCGGCGCAGCCAGTGACGCTCCTTCGCAGACGCAATCGCGGCCCAGTCGCGTCGGGCGAATGCGATTAGATCGGTGGTCGACACGGTGTCACTCTACTCGTGCTGTTCAGCGGGTGTCACTCGGCGGGTCCTACGTCAGGACCGACCCAGGTCTACTCGGGCCGCCGGAACAGCCCGCCGTACACCGCCTTGCCCAGGATGTGCCCCTGCATGGCCTGGAACACCTGGGTGCGTGTCTGGAAGGCATCGGCCGCAGGCGCCATGGTGAGGGGGATGTCGAGCGCGTAGATCTCGAACATGTAGTGATGCTTCGGGCCTGCGCCCCGCGCGCCGGGTCCGCGGTACAGCGGGCCGGTGGCGCTGATCTGATAGGCGCCGTTGGGGAGCGTCGAGCCCCTGGGCAGACCTTCCGGCAGGCTCGTGACCGAGGCGGGGATGTTCCACACCAGCCAGTGCGGCTGGTCTTCGGTAGTCCTGTTGCGCGCCACGTCGAGGTCGCGCATGTGGAGCACGAACGACTGCGTGCCGGCTGGCACGTTGGTCCAGGCAATGGCCGGCGACGTGCCCCCGCCCGGCTCGGCGCCAGGGCCTGCCTGGCTGAACCGCACGGGGATGTCCGTGCCATCCGCGAAGCCCATCACCGTGAGCGTGAGCGGCGGCCCGGCGGGTGCCTGCGCAGGCGCCTGTGCCGTCAGCGCGGCCACTGCGAGGATCGGGGCCGTTACCATCACCATCCAGCGTGCGTGCGTCATCGTGTCTCCTCGAGGCCCACGCATGTGGGCGGCCTGTTCAGCGCTGTGAGGCTCTTGCATGTGGGCAGTCCCCTCAGCACCGTGCGTGCAGGGGCTGCGTGAACGTCCCCATGGAATACCAGATCCGCCGCCGATCGCCAATCGCGATCGCGTCTGCGGCAGGGCTGCCGCCGGCAGCGGTGGCTCGCCCGACGGCCGGATGCCCCGGTGTGGCTGCCGCGCGCCGACGG
>JABFRY010000241.1 GCA_013140955.1 Acidobacteriota bacterium | reverse complement strand
GTCGCGGGTTGATCTCCATCGGCAGGGGCGTCGTGGGGTCGCGCCACGAAATCGTGTTGGCGTAGATGCAGCTGTACCCGCCTGCGCAGGACCCGATGGCGCTCGAGAAGTCCTCCGTCGCCAGTTCGAACGACGGCAGGAGGGTCTGGTGTCCCACGTGCGCGGCGATGACCTGGTCGATCGACGTGTTGTTGTAGACGTCGTCACCCTCGGTGGGCTTCGCGGAGACGCCCGTCAGCCAGCCTGCCGAGGCCGTGGGGTGGGTGCCCTCGACGGTGTTGTCCAGGCCCGAGAGCACCACCGTCTTGTCGCGGAGGGGCTCGAGCGGCTTCAGGATCGTGGGGTAGTCGAACCCCGTACCCGTGGTGGTCGGAATCCACTGCTCGGGAATGGTGCCGTTCGACCAGTAGACGAATGCCGCGCGGCGCGGCCCGGCGAGGGCCTGTGCCCGGGCCGGAAACGCCGGCACCATGGCCTCGAGGAACGGCACCGCGAGCATCGCGCCGGCACCGCGAAGGAACGTGCGACGAGGCAGGGACATGCGGGTGAGAAACATGGTGACGTCTCCTCTCAGCGTGCGGCCACGGCGGTGGCGGCTGGCGGTGCGAGTCTGATGCGCTTCTGGAACGGCAGGCTCCGGACGATGCCGAGGACGACGGACGAAAACGCGTAGTCGTCGTCCGCCGCCTCGCGCACGATGCGCCGGACGGTCGGCATGTCCCGGGCATCGAGACCGCGGCCGAGCGCGTAGATCAGCATCTTTTCGGTCATCGCGGTGGCGAAGTTGTCGGGCCGCCTGAGGACCGCGGCGCGCAGCGCGGCCGGTCCGTCCACCGGCGCGCCATCCACGAAGACGCCGGCCGAGTCGATTGGCGCGCGTCCGTCGCGCGCGCGCCACGCCCCCACCGCGTCGAAGTTCTCGAGCGCGAAGCCCAGGGGGTCCATTGCCTTGTGACAGCTGGCGCAGACCGGATTGGCTCGATGGGCTTCCATCCGCTCGCGCATGGTGAGCGGCCGATCCTGCCCCGTCTTCTCCGCAAGCGCCGGCACGTTGGGCGGCGGCGCGGGCGGCGGGGAGCCGAGCAGGGTCTCGAGGATCCACTTGCCGCGGCGCACGGGGGACGTGCGGCTGCTGTGCGAGGTCACGGTGAGGATGCTGCCCTGTCCGAGCAGGCCGCGCCGGCTCTCGCTCGGGACGGGGACGCGGCGGAAGTGGTCGCCCTGCACATTCGGGATGCCGTAGTGGCGCGCGAGCCGCGCGTTCACGAAGGTGTAGTCGGCGGTGAGCAACTCGAGGATGCTGCGGTCCTCGCGCATGATGCTCTCGACGAACAGCTCGGTCTCGCGCTGGAACGCCAGGCGCAGCTGGGCGTCGAAGTCCGGGTACTCCCGGGAGTCGGGAAAGGCGCTGCGGAGATTGCGGAGCTGCAGCCACTGCCCCGCGAAGTTGTCCACCAGCGCACGCGATCTGGGGTCGGCCAGCATGCGGCGGACCTGCTGCTCGAGGACCGCCGCGTTGCGCAGGCGTCCGCGGCCGGCCAGCGTCAGGAGTTCGTCGTCCGGGATGCTGCTCCACAGGAAGAAGGAGAGGCGCGATGCGAGCTCCACGTCGCTCACGTTGTAGACGGCCCCGGCCCGGCGGGCCGTGTCGGCCTCCATCCGCACCAGGAACTTCGGCGCGCTGAGCAGGCGCTCGATCGCGAACGCGATCCCGCGATCGAAGCCGCCGTCGGAGCGGCCGTCCGCATAGAAGCGCATCAGCTCCTCCACGTCGTCCGGCGTGTCGGTGCCGCGGTAGGCCCGCCGGGCCAGCGTGGAGAGGATGCGTCGCGCGCACGCGGCGGCCTCGGCGTCCGGCGCCCCGGTCGACGGCCGGCAGGCGAAGACCCGCTGGCGGCTCGGCGTGTCTCCCGGTCCGGTCGGATTGAAGGGGCCCACGATGGTGAGGGTGTCGATGTGCGGCGGGCCGATGAGCGTCTCCGACGTGTCGGTCGTCGTGCGGATCATGGCCTGGATCCGCCGGCTGTTCAGCACGTCCGCGCGTTGCGCGAACGCCGCGCCGATGGCGCGCGTCCCCGCCTTGAGCGGCAGCCGTACCTGCATCCGGGCCTCGAGCGCCCGGGCGTGCGCGGTCTGGTTCTGCAGCATCTCCTCGAACGAGTCCTTGCCCCCGACCGTCAGGGCGAACACCGGTTCGCCGTCGACGAGGATCTGCAGGTCCCTGGGGAACTCCAGCCCACGCATCAGACCGAGGTTGGTCTTGAACAACGTGACCTTGATCAGATACTCGCCGTCGAGCGGCAGCGTGGGGCGTGCCAGGAAGCCGCCGACCGTGCCCAGCGGAAGTCCCTCGTTGTGCGTGTCCTGCGAGAGGTCGGCCGCGGCGCGGTACACCGACGACCCCGGCACCACGTCGGCGGCGTCGCCCACGGCGAGCGTGGCGATCTGGGACGCGGCGGAGGCATAGCGCTCGAGCAGGGCGGGGGACAGGGCCAGCGCCTCGCCGATGTTGTCGAACCCGTAGACGGGGTCGTCGGGAGGCAGCAGGGAGGGGGCATCGATCTCGAGGGCGAGCAGGTCGCGCACGGCGTTGGCGTACTCGGCCCTGTTCAGGCGGTGGAGTGATGGCTGGCCAGGGTAGGGATTTCGCCCGGCGACGCGGTCGAGGCCACGCTCGAGGTCCGCGACCAGGGCGTTCCGCGTCGCCTCGTCGGGTTGGCGCGCTCCCTGCGGCGGCATCACGCCCACCTTCAGTTTCCGGACGACCGTTTCCCAGGTGTGCGGGGCGGCTTCGGGGCGCTCCGGGTCGAGTGTGGCGAGGGACAGTCCGCCGATGCGTGCGCGCGCGTTGTGACACGTCACGCAGTAGGTATCCAGAATGGCTCGCGGACTCGAGTCGCGCGTCACCACGTCACCTTGTGGTGGCGGCGGGCCGGCGGCTTCCGGTGTGACGAAGGCCATCGTGAAGGCCCAGACCGTGAGTGCCCCTGCTACCAGGCGACGGGTCGTCATGGAGCGTCTCCTCGGGGCGGGGACTGGGCCCCGTCCCGCTGCTATACTGCGTCGCCATACTGCGTCGCGACCGGGGCAGTATAGGCCCCGAACACTTCGCCGTTCCAAGCTTTTTGTGGCGGCGCCGGCCACCGGCTGAGCCGTGCGCGCCAAGGAGCCTTCCATGACGCGCGTGAACCGCAGACGCTTCATCAAGACGAGCGGCCTCGGGGCCGGGGCGTCCCTGGCCGTGACCGATCTCCCCCTGGCCGCGCAGCAGGCGCAACGAGTCACGTCCGCTCCGGCGTCCGCCTCCGGGGTGCGCCTGTCGGGCGACGGGCTGGGGCTGACGCCCTCGGAGTACGTCTCGCTGCTGGCCAGGCTGGTCGAGGAGCAGGGCCTGGCACCCGACTCCTACGCGATCGGCGGGGTCGTCGAGCAGCTCGAGACCGAGCTGGCGCGGGCCCTGGGCAAGGAGCGGGCGGTCTTCATGCCGAGCGGCACGCTGGCGAACCACCTCGGCATCCGGGCTCTCGCCGGCGGGAGCGGCCGCGTCGTGGTCCAGGAAGAGAGCCACCTGTATCAGGACGAGGGCGACTGCGCGCAGACACTGAGCAGCCTCACGCTGATGCCGCTTGGCGTGGGCCAGGCCTCGTTCACCGAGGCAGACCTGGACCGGGTGCTGGCAACGACCCGTACCGGACGCGTCCGCAGACCCGTTCGCGTCCTGTCGCTCGAGTCCCCCGTTCGTCGCCGCCTCGGGGAGGTCTTCGACCCGGCCGAGCGGGATCGCGTCGTGGCCCGCGCGACGCGCGAGGGCATCCGGCTGCACCTGGACGGCGCGCGGATGTTCATCGAAGCGGCCTATCGCCAGGTGTCGGTCGCCGAGCTCGCCCGCCCGTTCGAGACCGTCTACGTGTCGCTCTACAAGTATTTCAACGCGGCCTCGGGCGCCGTGCTGGCGGGCCCGTCGGCGCTGCTCGACGACATGTTCCACGAACGGCGCATGTTCGGCGGCGGCGTGTATCAGGCGTGGCCCTCGGCGGTCGTGGCGCTCGATGGCTTCCGTGGATTCGATGCGCGCTACCGCCGCGCGGTCGAGGAGTCGGAGACGTTCATCCGGACGCTCGCCACACACGATGCGTTCGCCGTGGACCGCGTGGCGGGCGGCACGAACCTGTTCCGCCTCCGGGTGCAGGGCACCGACCCGGCGACCCTGCGCGACCGCCTGGCGGCACAGGATATCCACCTGCCGCCGGCCGCCGCGACCGGTGCGTTCGTGCTCGCCGTCAACGAGACAGTGCTTCGGCGTCCGGCCGGGACGCTCGCCGCCGCCTTCGTCGACGCCCTGTAGCAGGGTCTTTTGGTAGGATTTGCTGCGTGAATCGTCAACTCATCGTCCTGCTCTCCGGCCTGTGCCTCCTGGCCGTCGTTGGTGGCGTCGTGTACTTCTCGAGCGGGTCCGCCCCCGAGC
>JABFRY010000485.1 GCA_013140955.1 Acidobacteriota bacterium | reverse complement strand
GCCATGCGGCGACCTGGCGCCCCTGCCGCTGTCGGGCTTGCTGCGGCCGGGTGGACCGGTGCCGGCGCCCGCGTTCATGGCCGTCATTCTCGCCGTGAGCGTCGCCGTGGCGGCAGGGGCGCCAGGTCGCCGCATGGCGGCGCAGACGCCCCTGTGGGCGCTCGTCGGTTTCCAGGCGTTCCGTCTGCCCCTGGAGCTCGTCCTGCACGAGTGGGTGACCGCGGGCATCGCGCCGGCGCAGATGACCTGGACGGGGCAGAACCTCGACATCGTGGCCGGGGCCCTGGCGCTCGTGTCGATCCCTGCCGTGCGCCGCCGGCCGGTCCTGGCGTGGGTGCCCACCGTGGTGGGGCTTGCCCTGCTGCTGAACGTCATCCGCGTCGTGGCGCTGTCGCTGCCCGGACCGCTCCAGGCGTTCGAGGCGCCGGTGCTCCTCCCCTTCCGCTTCCCGCACGTGTGGATCGGCACGGTGTGCGTGGCGGGCGCCCTGACGGGGCACCTCGTGGCGCTGCGGGCGCTGATTGGCCAGCCGCACGAGGGGACGCCTCGTACCCGCGTGGACGAGCCGGACGGGCCTGCCGCGGGGGCCTGACCCGACAGCACCCGTTGGCCCAGGGTTGGCCTCGTGGTCGCCTCGATCCAAGATGGATACCCAACGGCACCACGCGGATTGCGCACCGTTGGCTCCATCAACCTCATCCTCGAGGCTCTCCATGTCCATCCGTCCCGTGAAGCGCGTCACGCAGTCGCAGCCCACCCTCGAGGGCGCGGGCGTCCACCTGCGCCGGGCATTCGGCTTCGGCGACCCATCGCTGTTCGATCCATTCCTGCTGCTCGACGACTTCCGTGGCGACCGGCCGGACGACTACATCGCCGGATTTCCCTGGCACCCGCATCGCGGGATCGAGACCATCACCTACGTGCTCGCCGGCTCGGTGGAACACGCCGACAGCCTCGGCAACCAGGGCACGCTCGGGCCCGGCGACGTGCAGTGGATGACTGCCGGCAGCGGCATCCTGCACCAGGAGATGCCCACGGGCGACACCGTCGGACGCATGCACGGCTTCCAGCTGTGGGCCAATCTGCCGTCGTCGCTCAAGATGACGAAGCCGCGTTACCAGGACGTCGCGGCACGCGACATCGCGGAGGTCACCGACGACGACGGCACGACGGTACGGGTCATCTGCGGCGAGTTCTGGGGCCGCCGGGGGCCAGTGGACGGCGTCGCGGCCGAGCCACGCTACCTCGACGTGTTCATCCCCCCGGGCGTCCGGCGCGCATTGCCGGTGGAGCGGCCTCGGCAGGCCTTTGCCTACGTGTTCGAGGGCGCGGGCCAGTTCGAGGACGCCTCGGCCCCGCAGGCCGTAGCCACGGAACTCGTGGGTGGGGACGGGCCGGCCACCTGGAGTTCGGTGGGCAACCGGTCGCTGGTGCTCTTCGACGGCGGCGACGAGATCGTCGTGCGGGCCGGCGAGCAGGGCATTCGCTTCCTGCTGGTCTCCGGCGTCCCGCTGGCCGAGCCGGTCGCCTGGCGCGGCCCCATCGTCATGAACACCGCGGACGAACTGCGGCAGGCCTTCGACGAACTGCGCCGGGGCACGTTCATCCAGGCGCCCTGACGTCGGCGTGTGTGCGCGTCGGGGGCGCCCTTCGGATCAGGCCGACTTGCGAGCGACGCGACGGCGTCAGTCTGGAAAGCGGCGCTCTTCGCGCCGCTTTCCCGCGTCGTCGAGCCGGAGGCCTGGTCCGGAGGGCGACCCCGACACGCGCCCTGCCTTGGGCCGGTGGTCCGGCCGCCTGAGGACGCCAGCCCTGAGCGGGGCCAGCGATGCGCGGCGCCGGCTACGGCACCTCGTCCCACGCCACGCGGGCCAGCGCCGCGACGCCGTTGGCCCGCGGCCATCCCGGGTGCGCCGCCTGCATCTCCATTTGCACCGTGGTCGCCGTGTCGTCGGCCGAGCGTCCCGCGGCCTTGAGCGCACGGGCGCGCAGCCGGATGTCCTGCAGGATGCCACGCAGCGTCGGGATGAGCGAGGCGTCGCCGATGGCGCCGTGGGCGGGCACGATGCGCTGCGGGCGCATGGCTTCGAACGCGTCGAAGGCAGCGAGCCAGGCGGTGAGGCTCGAATTCGGGTTGGCGGAGACGAACGACTGGTTCATCACCACGTCGCCGGCGAACAGCACGCCGTCGCCCTCCACGAAGAAGCCCGTGTCGCCCCGCGTGTGCGTGGGCCCCACCACCAGCATGCGGACGGCCACGCCGCCCAGGTCGAGGCGATAGCTGCCGGAGTAGGTGATGTCGGCCTCGCGGCGCCTGGCATCGCGCAACAGGTCGCCCATCACCGGCGTGCGGCCGGCGAACACGTCGATCATGCGCTGGCCGTCGGTGGTGAACTCGGCCTCCTGTTCGCGCGAGTTGATGTAGGTGGCCGTTGGCGGAAATGCGACGTAGCCCGTCGTGTGCTCGGGATGGAAGTGGGTGGACACGATGTAGAGCTCGGTGTTCGCGCTCACCTTGGCCACCTCGCGCAGGATGGCTTCCCCGTTGCGGCGGCCGAGGCCCGGATCGATCACCAGCGTCGCCCGCTCGCCCACCACGATGCCGACGTTCGGGACACCGCCGATGTCGCCGTCGGGAATCGCGTAGGTGTGGGGCCCCAGCCGCACGGTCACGCCTTCGGGCACGAAGGGATCGGGCGCCGGCCCGCGCTGCGCCCATGCGGCCGAGGCCAGCAGGAGGCAGGACACGACGAGCGCGCTGGATGTCTTCATGGCAGCAGTCCCGGTTGCGCCTGGCCGAGGGCCGGGCAGGTTGACGCCCACGGGCCGGCGCGGCCCGCGTCCCGGGGATGATAACGCGCCTCCGGGTGTAGCATGCGCGCATGCCGCACCCGTCCGTTCGGGCCCTGCAGGGCCTCGCATCCACGCTCGCGCTTGCCCTCGCCCTGTCCACCGTGCCGGCGCCACTCGCTGCGCAACTGGCCGTGTCGTCCAACGACCACAAGACCTCCTGGGTGAACGGCATCATCACGCCCGTGGAGCGTCCCTCGCCCGACACGGCCACCATCGTCGATCTCGGGGTCGTGCCGCCGCGAGTGGTGGCCACGCTCGACGTGCCTGGAGGCGTGGCCGGCCCGCCGCAGGCCGTGGTCCTGACGCCCGACGAGGGCCTGGCGCTGGTGACGTCGTCCTCGCGGGTGGACCCTGCGCGTCCCGGACAGACGCTGCCCAACGATGTCGTCTCGGTCATCGACCTGCAGGCGATGCCCCCACGCGTGGTCGAGACGTTGCACGTGGGCGGCCAGGCGGGTGGCATCGCCATCAACCGGGCGGGCTCCCTGGCCCTGGTCGGCACACGGCGCGGCGGCGGGGTCGCCGTACTCGGAATCACCGGCCGTACGGTCCGCCTGCTCGGGACGGTGTCCATCTGCGACGACGGCTGCGACCCCTCGACCCCCGGCTTCACGCCCGACGGCCGGACCGCGCTCGTGACGCGCTACAACGATCACAAAGTCGCGATCCTGCGCGTGGAGGGCAACGAGGTTCGCTACACGGGCACCGACATCTCCGCCAACCTCAAGCCCTACCCCATGGCGATGTCGCCCGTGCGCAACCTCGCGGTCGTGTCCAATGTGGGCAACGGGCTCGTGGGCGGCGCCGACACGCTGAGCGTCATCGACCTCGACGCCCGGGTCCCGCGCGTGGCCAGCACGGTGTCCGTGCTCCCGCTGCCCGAGGGGCTCGCCTTCTCCCCGGACGGCACCTACGTGGCCGCAGCCTCGATGAACGGCTCGAACGCCCCACCCACGTCGCCCCTCTTCAACGACTTCGGCGTGCTGAGCGTGTTCCGGCTCGAGGACACGACGCTCACGCGGGTGGCCGAAGCGCGGATCGGGCACTGGTGCGAGGGTATTGCGTGGAACCGGACCGCCGATGTCCTGGTGGTGCAGTGCGCCGAGCAGGAGCTGCAGGTGTTCCGGTTCGACGGCCGTACGCTGACGCCGGCCGGCGCGGTGACGGTGGGTGGGGTCCCGACGGGCATCGGCACGGCACGCCCGTGAGGTGGAGCGGCCCGGCCGCGACCCGCCCTCCGGACGGGGGCCGGCTGAAACCACGGAGCGAGCCCGGACCAGGAGCCGAGTCGTCGCCGTACGCGCGGCACAGCTTCGAAGGGCGGGCGGCAACCTATGATGCCCGGCGGTTCGAGTCGCCACGCGATCGCTTCTGGCACGAACACGACCTGCGCGTGCTCGACGGCATGCTGCCCGTCGGCGCGCCGGGCCTTCCCCCGGCGCGGCTGCTCGACGTGGGATGCGGCACGGGACGGCTGGCGATACCGCTCTGCACGCCGCACCGCACGATCGTCGGCCTCGCCGCGGTCGAGGCCATGCTGCGCCAGGCCGTCGGCAAGGGCCTCGTGCTCGGAACCCGCGGCTCGTGGGTCCGCGGCAGCGCGGAGCAACTGCCC
>JABFRY010000397.1 GCA_013140955.1 Acidobacteriota bacterium | reverse complement strand
GCGCGAAGTCCACCGAGAAGAGGTTGCCGACGGCCGCCGTCATCTGTTCGAGGGCGCCGTGCGCGGCATAGAAGGCCATCGTCCGGGTTCGATCCACCGCGCGAAGGCGCTGGTCGGTCACCGTCATCGTCGTGAAGCCCGCGAGCATCGCCGACGTGAACAGCAGCAGCATCAGGACGGTGAGCAGGGCGACGCCCGACTCGCTATTGCGCTTCATCATGGTCTCTCTCACTGATACCGGTCGACGAATGCGAGGTTGCGGAGGCTCACCTGCGAGGCGAGCGTGGTCCGGAGAAACTGCCGCGACCGGCTCCACTGCGCGTGCGACCGTCCCGACAGCACCATGTTGGCCTTCCTGATCTGGTGCGCCGTGTTCGGGGCGACCGGGGCGGGCTGATTCACCGGGTTGGTGACGCCGTCGGCCAGGTCGTAGGTCAGCTGGAACCCCTCGATGCCGATGCCGATCGCCCGGTCGTTGCGCATGTTGACCCGGCGCATGAGCCTGGGGCGGTTCGCCACGGCCGTGTCCACGTAGTAGCTGATCATCAGCACCCGGGATGCGGTGGTCGGTGGAAACACGCCTG
The DNA here is from genome assembly GCA_013140955.1 of Acidobacteriota bacterium. Classification (GTDB taxonomy): domain Bacteria; phylum Acidobacteriota; class Vicinamibacteria; order Vicinamibacterales; family UBA2999; genus JABFRY01. The sequence goes on along the minus strand of JABFRY010000397.1, from coordinate 3,890 downwards.
GCCCGGTCTGGAGTTCCAGGATGCTGCCCTGCGCGGCCCCCCGCTGGTTCAGGTTCATCACGTCGCCGCCACCGAAGGTGAGCACCTGGCCGTTGGTCTCGGTCACCATCTGGATGGCGTTGCCCAGCCCGTTCGAGAACAAGATCAGGTCGCCCGCGGTGATGGCGTCGCCGGCGCAGTTGACGGGCACGGCCGCGTTCACCGTCGCCGTCGACCCGTCGGCGGCGATGTTCACCAGGGGCATCGACTCGAGCGAGAACGCCGTGCCGCAGAGCGGCGTCGAGTCGACCATCAGCATGTTCATGACGTCGGTCTGGGTGCCGTTGACCACCGGGCCGATGCCGTTGCCCGGTGACAGCGCCGGCAACGTGGTGTCACCGGCTGTGAACGTCAGGCCGCCACCGGTTGGCCCCGGCCTGTTGATGGGCGCCGCGCCAGCGCCGTTCGGCACCGGCACGCCTCCCACCGGAATGAGCCGGCCCACCGACAGCAGGTCCCGCTCGATGAGGTTCACGCTGGTGCGGAGCGACTGGTTCGAGTCGGTGAGGAGCGTGGCCGCTTCTCGCGTGTCGGACACGTCGTTGAGGGCGGTCATGGCGATGCCGAGGGCCGTGATCGTGATGGTCATCGCGATGAGCAGCTCGACGAGCGAGAAGCCGGCGTTTCTGTGTGGTGCGGTCATCGTGGCCTCACGCGAATGACGAGATGAGGGTCTCGAGCACGTACTCGCGACGCAGCGGCCCCGCGTTGTAGCGGATCGTGACCCGGATGCGGCGGAGGTTCGCATCGACGTCGCGGATCTCGATTTCCCGGCTGAAGCCGTCGAGAGGATTGGCGAGGTCGTCTCCCGTGCCGAGCTGGCCGTCGGGGCCCGGCAGCAGGATGGACTCCACCGGTCCGTCGTCATCCGTGTTCACGAGCCCGTCCAGGCCTGCCGTGGTGAGCGGCAGCTCGCCGTCGTTGAAGACGCCGCCGTCGGTGCCCGACAGGCCCTGCTCGTTGCGGATGCGCGCCCAGGTCGTCGTCCGCGTGTCGCGCGACGTGAACACGCTCTCGATGGCCTCCGCGGCCTTCTGCCGGGCCAGCATGTCGGGGCCCGCCGTGCTCATCATGCCGATGCCGAAGGCCATCACCTGTCCCATGGCCAGCAGCCCGAACGACAGGATGCCCAGCGCGACCATGGTTTCCATCAAGGTGAAGCCCGAGTCGTTCCGCCGCATCACTTCTCCTCCCACACGCGACCGTTCCAGCGGTACGCCGCGGCCCGTCCCGTGACGCCGGTGACGGTGACCGCACGTGCGGCCATCGGGTTGCCTGGCGTGCCGATGAACACCGACCCGTTGACCGGAATGCCCGCGCCGTCGGTGAAGGTGCCGTCCGCGAGGAACCGCACCCGGTTGGCCCCCCCGAAGTCCCAGGCGGCCGCTGCCCCGAAGGCGTCCGGCGTGTCTGGAAGTCCTGCCGTGGTCATGAAGCTCGGATTGGATTCGAGGACCACCTGGGCGAGCACGACTTCTGCGGCCGCCTCGATGCGAACCAGCTGGATCTGGTTGGGTGCGAAGAACCGCACTTCCACCGGGCGGCGCTGGTTGATGGCCGACTCCCGGCCCACACGCATCGCGCTGACGACCTGATCGAGGGCAGCGTCGCTCCACACCGTGGGCAGCATGGTCTGCACACCGAAGACGCTCATCGCGCCCAGCGTCGCCACCAACCCGGCGACGACCATGATCTCCACGAGCGTGTAGCCGTCGTCGCTCCGGAGACGCTCGAGTCTCGCGCTTCTCATGGGAGCCTGATGGGCAACGGATGTACCAGGCCGGGGGGCGGGTCGAACTGGCCGTCAGTGCACGGGGCTTCCCGGTGGGGCGCTGCGCCCCGCTGACAGAACTGAATGCGGGATCACGCTTTCGGGGGGTGCCCGAGGGTGCTGCCAGCAGGCCGGGTCACGGCACGTGAGGCGCCGGCCGACGGCCGCGAAGGCCTGGTGGCGCGGCCGGTGCTGGCGCGCGTGCTGCGTGTGCCGCCCGCGCTGCCACACTTGCTGCCGCCCGTGCTTGCCGCCTGTGCTTGCCGCCTGTGCTGCTGCCCTTGGCCTGGGAATCGGCCGTCGCCAGGGCTGGTTGAGCCCTATTGGATGGCGATGAGATCGACGTCGAACACCAGCATGCCGCGGGGGCTGCCCTGCTGCCCCTTGTACGCCAGGTCCTCGGGGATCCAGAAGCGGGTCCGCTCTCCCTCGACCATCAGCTGCAGGCCTTCGGTCCAGCCGCGAATCACCTCTCCGAGCTGGAGGGTCGTCGGCTCCCCACGTGCCACCGAGCTGTCGAACATCTTCCCGTCCGTCGTCCAGCCGGTGTAGTGCACGCTGACACGGTCGAACGGGCTCGGCCGGCGGGAGCCGGTGCCCGGCTTGAGGACCATGTAGGCCAGGCCCGTCGCCGTGCGCTTCGCATCCGATGGAGGCCCCGCCACGTCCGCTGGCGGCACGTTGGGCGACGTGTGCGTGTCGAGCAACTCGATGTCGAACACGAGCATGCCGGTTGGGCGTCCCGCCTGTCCGCGGTAGGCCAGGGCCTGCGGGAGCCAGCAGCGGCGCGTCTCGCCCACCGACATGAGCTGCACGCACTCGCGCCAGCCGAGCAGCGAGCGGTTGAGGGGGAACGTGGCCGGCCGTCCGCGCCGCACGGAGCTGTCGACGAGCGTCCCGTCGGTCGACCAGCCCGTGTAGTGGACCGTGACGACGTCGGTGGCCGTCGGCGTGAACTCGCCGCCGCCGGGAGTGATGACCTTCGACGCCAGGCCCGACTCGGTCCTGGCGGCGTCGGCCGGGACGCTGGCCACGTCGGGAGGCGGGGCGAAGTCCTGGGCAGCGGCTGGAGCCACCAGTGCGAGCAGGAGCACGGCCGCCGCCGTCAACGTGCGCGTCATGGGGATCAGCTCTCCAGCAGCAGGTGGCCGGGATCCTCGATGAACTCCTTGACCTTCACCAGGAACTGCACGGCTTCACGGCCGTCCACGATCCGGTGGTCGTAGCTGAGGGCGACGTACATGATGGGCCGGATGACGATCTGGCCGTTCACGATCACCGGGCGGTCCTGGATCTTGTGGAGACCGAGAATGCCCACCTGCGGAGGATTCAGGATGGGCGTGCTGAGGAGCGAGCCAAACACGCCGCCGTTGGTGATGGTGAACGTGCCACCGGCCAGGTCCTGCAGCGTGAGCGTGCCGTCGCCCGCCCGCTTGGCGTAGTCGCGAATGGCGAGCTCGATCTCCGCAAACGACATCTGGCCCGCATCGCGCAGCACCGGCACCACGAGGCCGCCTTCAGCGCCAACGGCCATGCCGACATCGTGGTAGTGCTTGAGCACGATTTCGTCGCCCTGGATCTCCGCGTTGAGCTGCGGGAAGGCCTTGAGGGCGGCGACGCTCGCTTTCACGAAGAACGAGGCGATACCGAGACCGACGCCGAACTGCTTCTTGAAGGCTTCCTTGCGGCGCTCGCGCAGCGTCATGACCGCCGTCATGTCCACCTCGTTGAAGGTGGTCAGCATCGCGGCCGTGTGCTGGGCCTCCACGAGCCGGCGGGCGATGGTCTGCCGCCGCTTCGACATGCGGACGCGTTCCTCGCTGCGGTCGCCGGCCGGCTTCTTCACGGGTGGCGGAGTGGGAGCCGCCGCCTTCGCGGGCGCTGGCGCGGGAGCTGCGGCAGGGGCAGGCGCGAGCGCGCCCTTCACGTCCTGCTTCATCACCCGGCCCGCGGCGCCGGAGCCCTGGACGCTGCCGAGATCCACGGAGTGTTCCTGTGCGATCTTGCGCGCGGTCGGTGTCGATTTCTGACCGGCCGCATCCGCGGCTGGCGCGGCGGTGGCCGCAGGGGCGCTCGCGCC
>JABFRY010000353.1 GCA_013140955.1 Acidobacteriota bacterium | reverse complement strand
CTTGATGGCCGTCAGCCCGAAGCGCACGCCCTTGCCCGGCTCGACCGAGAAGCGCAGCTGGCTCTGGTTCACGTCCGGCGGCAGGACGGGGATGCCGCGGTCTCGGCACTCCGCGAGGTACATCGCGAGCTTGTCGGTGTTCTGCGACTCGATCGTCAGGAGGGCGGCCGCGAAGTGCCAGGGGTAGTTGGCCTTCAGGTACGCCGTCTGGTACGCGAGGAACGCGTAGGCCGTCGAGTGCGACTTGTTGAAGCCGTACCCGGCGAAATATTCCATCAGGTCGAAGATCTTGGCGGCCTTCCGCTCGTTGATGCCGAGCGCGCGGGCGCCGTTCATGAACTCGTCGCGCTGTTTCGCCATCACCACGGGGTCCTTCTTCCCCATGGCCTTGCGGAGCACGTCGGCCTGTCCGAGGCTGAAGCCCGCCAGCGCCTGCGCGATGCGCATCACCTGCTCCTGGTAGGCGATGACGCCGTAGGTGTCGGCCAGGATGGGCTCGAGCTGCGGCAGCTCGTACTTGATCTCGGTGCGCCCCTGCTTCCGCGCGATGAAGTCGTCCACCATGCCCGACTTGAGCGGGCCCGGGCGGTACAGCGCGTTGAGGGCGATCAGGTCGTCGATGCGCTCCGGCTTGGCGCGGCGCAGCAGGTCGCGCATGCCCGAGCTCTCGAACTGGAAGATGCCGTACGTCTGTCCGTCGCCGAACAGCCGATACGTCTTCGCATCGTCGAGCGGCACGGCGTCGATATCGAGGTCGACTCCCTCCGTGCGGCGGATCTCGTCCAGCGCATCCCGGATCAGGGTGAGCGTGCTGAGACCCAGGAAGTCCATCTTGAGGAGGCCGACACGCTCGATCTCCTTCATGTTCCACTGGGTCGTGATTTCGTCGCGGGCCCCCTTGTAGAGGGGCGCGTAGTCGGTGACGGGGCCCGGCGCGATGACCACGCCCGCGGCATGGACCGAGGCGTGGCGCGACATGCCCTCGAGCCGCCGGCCGATGTCGAGCACCTCCTTGACCCGCACGTCCCGCGCCGCCATGTCCTTGAGGACGGGGTTCTCGGCGAGCGCCTTGTCGAGCGTCATGTCGAGCGCCGGCGGGATCTGCTTGGCGATCCGGTCCACGTCGGCGAACGGCATGTCGAGGGCCCGGCCCACGTCGCGGATCACCGCCTTGGCCTTCATCGTGCCGAACGTGATGATCTGGGCCACGTTCTCGCGGCCGTACTTGCGCGTGACGTAGTCGATCACCTCGCCGCGCCGACGCTCGCAGAAGTCCACGTCGATATCGGGCAGCGAGACGCGTTCCGGGTTGAGGAAGCGCTCGAAGATCAGGTCGAAGTCGATGGGGTCGACGTCGGTGATGCGCATGCACCAGGCGACCAGGGACCCGGCGGCCGAGCCTCGCCCCGGACCGACCGGGATGCCTTCCTCGCGGGCGTAGCGGATGAAGTCCCAGACGATCAGGAAGTACCCCTGATAGCCCATCGTCCGGATCATGTCGAGCTCGTAGTCGAGCCGGCGCTCGTACTCCTCGATCGTGTGGCGGAGACGGCCCTCCGAGGCCAGTTGTCGCAGACGCGGCAGCCGCTGCGCGAACCCGCCCCGGGCGACGTGCTCGAAGTACCGCTCGAGCGTGTATCCCTCGGGCACGCCGAACGAGGGCAGGTGGTTCTGCCCCTTGGGGATCGTGACGTTGCAGCGCTCGGCGATGAGCAGCGTGTTGCGCACGGCGTCCAGGTTGTCCTTGAAGACCGACGCCATTTGCTCGCCCGTCTTCAGGAAGAACTGGTCGCCGTGGTACCGCAGGCGATGCGTGTCGTTGACCGTCTTGCCGGTGCCGATGCAGAGGAGGATGTCGTGGGGCTGCGAGTCGCCCTGCCGCAGATAGTGGACGTCGTTGGTGCAGACCAGCTGCAGATCCAGCTCGCGGGCGAGCGGGATGATGCCGCGATTGACGATCCGCTGCTCTTCGATGCCCTGGTACTGCATCTCCAGGAAGAAGTTGTCGCGCCCGAGGATGTCGCCGAGGCGGGCGGCCGCATCCAGGGCCTGGCGCTGCTGCTCCACCTTCAGGGCGCTCGCCACCTCCCCCTTGAGGCAGCTGCTCAGGCCGATGAGGCCCTTGGAATGCTGGGCGAGCAGCTCCTTGTCGATGCGGGGCCGGTAGTAGAAGCCTTCGGTGTACCCCGCGGAGACCAGCTTGATGAGGTTCTTGTACCCCTCATCGGTCTCGGCGATGAGCACGAGGTGGTTGTTGGTTTCGCTGATGGAGCCGCTCTTGTCGAAGCGGCTGCCCGGCGCGACGTAGACCTCGCACCCCAGGATGGGCTTGATGCCGCGGTCCTTCGCGTGATCGTGGAAGACCACCGAGGAGAACATGTTGCCGTGCTCGGTGACGGCGATGGCGGGCATCTTGAGGCGGACCGCCTCGTCGAGCAGTTCGTCGATCCGGCAGGCGCCATCGAGGAGCGAGAACTCGGTGTGGAGGTGGAGGTGGACGAACTCGTTCACGCCCTACTCCCACTCGATCGTGGACGGCGGCTTCGAGGAGATGTCGTAGACCACCCGGTTGATGCCCCGGACCTCGTTGACGATACGCGAGGAGATCGCTGCCAGCAGCTCGTGCGGCAGTCGGGCCCAGTCCGCGGTCATGCCGTCGAGGCTCTCGACCGCCCGAATCGCCACCGTGTACTCGTAGGTGCGCGCGTCCCCCATCACGCCGACGCTCTGTACGGGCAGGAGCACGGCAAAGCTCTGCCAGAGGCGTTCGTACCATCCGCTGCGGCGGACTTCGTCGGCGACGATCCGATCGGCGAGCCGGAGCAGGTCGAGGCGCTCGCGCGTGATCGCGCCGAGGATGCGCACCGCCAGGCCCGGACCGGGAAAGGGCTGGCGCACGACGAACTCGCGCTCGAGGCCGAGCTCCTCGCCGACACGCCGAACCTCGTCCTTGAACAGCTCGCGCAGCGGCTCGACCAGCCGGAACCGCATCCGCTCGGGCAGCCCGCCCACGTTGTGATGGCTCTTGATGACGGCCGACGGGCCGAGCACCGAGACCGACTCGATGACGTCCGGGTACAGCGTGCCCTGTCCGAGGAAGTCGAACTCCCCCAGCTCGCGGGATCGCTCCTCGAAGACGTCGATGAAGGTGCCGCCGATGATCTTGCGCTTCTGTTCGGGGTCGACGACGCCGTCCAGCCGGGTGAGGAACGTGTCGGTGGCATCCACGAACTCCAGCGGCAGCTGCATGCGTTCGGCGAACCGTCGGCGGATCTGCGCCGCCTCCTCGTAGCGGAGCAGGCCGTTGTCCACGAAGATGCAGGTCAGCCGGTCGCCAATCGCGCGGTGCAGCAGCAGCGCGGCGACCGTGGAGTCCACGCCGCCAGAGAGTCCGCACACGACACGTCCATTGCCGACCAGGTGCTGGATGCGCGTCGTGGCCTCCTGCACGAAGGAGGAGATGGTCCAGTCGCCCGTGCAGCCGCACACGTCGAAGGCGAACGCGCGCAGGATCGCGCCGCCGTGTTCGGTGTGCACCACCTCGGGGTGGAACAGCAGTCCGAACAGTCCGCGCGTCGGCGCCTCCATCGCGACGATGGGGGCGGTGGCGCTGGTCGCTGCCACGCGGAAGCCCTCGGGCACGATCCCCACGTCGTCCCCGTGGCTCGCCCAGACCCGGAACGAGGACGGCGTGCCACCGAACAGGCGCGGCGTCTCGGCGGCGACCTGGATGGTGGCGTGCCCGAACTCCCGGTGTCCCGAGGGGCGCACGGCCCCGCCCAGCACATCGGTCATCAGCTGCATGCCGTAGCAGATGCCGAGCACGGGCAGGCCGAGGTCGAACAGCGCGGCATCGCAGCGCGGGGCTCCGACGTCCGACACGCTCATCGGTCCACCCGACAGGATGACGCCCGCGGGCCGCCGGGCCCGTATGGTGTCGAGGGGTGTGTTGAAGGGGACGATCTCGCAGTACACCGACAGCTCGCGCAGCCGCCGCGCGATGAGCTGCGTGTACTGGGATCCGAAGTCGAGCACGAGAATGGTCTGATGCTGCACGCCTGGAATGCCCGTTCGGGAAGGTCGGGGTGACGAGGACGAGCTATTATAAGGCGTGGATCGTCACCGTCGAACCACAATATCTTGTGGATGCCTGCTGGTTCTGGCGACGATCGTCGGGGACGCTCGCGCCACCGCGCAGACGCCGTCGGCCGCGCCTGGGCCGCTGTTTCCGGCCGAGCCCGCGTGGACACAAACCCTCGATGGCGTGCCGGCAGCCGGCCCGTCAACGGACGGTCGGCTGATCTACGTCCCGCTGCAGGACGGCACGGTGCGCGCCCTGGCCCTCGAGGATGGCGCCCCGCGGTGGCAGGCCTCGGTTGCGACGGCGTGGCGCACGCTGCCATCGGCCGGCGGCCTGCTGGTGCTCGGCGCGGTCGAACTCCATGCGCTCGACGCCACGAGCGGCGGCACGAAGT
>JABFRY010000137.1 GCA_013140955.1 Acidobacteriota bacterium | reverse complement strand
ACGTAGCGCCGCTCCAGTTCGTCGAGCGTGGGCGGCAACCGGTCGCGCGCTGCCGAAGCGCTCGGCGTGGACCGGCGGACGCTCTACCGCATGGCGGATCGGTTCGGCATCGACCTGAAGGACGAGGGCGGGACGGGGGACGGCTCCTGACGTCGTGCGCGGGTCGGCGTCGTGCGACGGTCCGGCAGCGCGACACCGGCCCGCGCGTCGCTCCGGCCCGGGATTCCCACCGTCGTCACGCGGCCGACGCCCGCTGGTAACATGCGCGCGGGACACTCGGGAGTCCGGGAGTCCGCCCCCTGCGCGTGCCGTGTCGGCCGAGGGGCTGCTGCCCCCACATATTCCGTGAGGTCCGACATGCGTACTCTGGCTCCGTCCCGTCCGCGCGCGTCCGCGTTCCACCCGACGTCGTGGCAGGCCCCCCTCGTCGTGGTGGCCCTGTTCGGGATCCTGGCCCTGCCGCAGCAGCCGGTGCAGGCCGTCACGGCCGACCTGTTCTTCTCCGAGTACGTGGAGGGCTCCGGCGTCAACAAGGCGCTCGAGATCTACAACGGCACCGGCGGTTCCGTGGATCTCGCGGCCGCGGGCTACAACGTCCAGATGTACTTCAACGGCAGCACGTCGGCCGGCCTCACCATCAACCTGTCGGGTGTCGTGGCCGACGGTGACGTGTTCGTGCTGGCGCAGACGACCGCCGCCGCGGCCATCCTGGCACAGGCCGACCAGACGAACGGCGCGGGCTGGTTCAACGGCGACGATGCGGTCGTCCTCCGGCGCGGCGCGACCATCGTGGACGTGATCGGCGAGATCGGCGTGGACCCCGGCACGGAGTGGGGCACGGGTCTCGCCAGCACCCAGGACAATACGCTCAGGCGCCTCGATACGGTGTGCGCGGGCCACACCACGGGCGGCGCGTTCGCGCCAGGCACGGAGTGGAACGGCTTCGCGACCGACACGTTCGATGGGCTCGGCAGCCATTTCGCCCTCTGCGACGGGGGCGCGGTGGACGATGGCCCATCGGTGACGGCCACGCTGCCGGCCGACGGCACGCTCGACGCCCCGACCGGCACGAACCTGACGGTGACGTTCAGCGAGAACGTGGCCGTCGGCGGCACCGCGTTCGCCCTCACCTGCACCGTGTCCGGCGCGCAGGCGTTCGCCCTCTCGGGTGGCCCGCTGACGTTCACGCTCGATCCGGCCACCGACTTCGTCCCCGGCGAGAGCTGCACGCTCACGGTGACCGCGTCCGAGGTGCACGACCTCGATGCGATCGATCCACCCGACACGCTGGCGGCCGACGTGACGGTCTCGTTCTCCACGGTCGATGCCTGCACCCTGCCCTACACCCCGACCTACGAGATTCAGGGCAGCGGCGCAACCGCCGCCATCGTGGGCGCCGTCTCGTCGCTCGGCGTCGTGGTGGGCGACTACGAGCAGCCCTTCGGGTCAGGAAACCTGCGCGGGTTCTACATCCAGGACCCCGCCGGCGATGGGGACCCGGCCACCTCCGACGGCCTGTTCGTGTTCGGCGGCGACAACAACCGGGTCGGCCTCGGCGACCTGGTCCGCGTCACCGGTACGGCCGGCGAGTTCCAGGGTCAGACGCAGATCAGCGCGTCGTCGGTGGCGCACTGCGGCCTGGGCCACGTGACGCCCACCGACGTCACCCTGCCGTTTGCGTCACCCGACACCGCAGAGCGCTACGAAGGCATGCTCGTGCGCCTGCCCCAGACGCTGTACGTGACCGAACACTTCCAGCTCGGACGCTTCGGCCAGGTGGTGGTCTCCTCGGGTGACCGCCTGCGCCAGCCCACCGACGTGCTGGAACCCGGCGCGGCGGCCGCGGCCCTGCAGGCGGCCAACGACCTCAACCAGCTGATCCTCGACGACGACACGAACCTGCAGAATCCCGATCCCATCGCCTTCGGACGCGACGGCCTGGCGCTCTCGGCCGACAACACGCTGCGGGGAGGCGACACCACGACCGGCGCCATCGGGGTGATGACGTTCACCTGGGCGGGCAACAACGCCAGCGGCAACGCGTACCGCGTGCGCCCGCTCGGAGCACTCGACGGCTACGTCCGCTTCGAGGCAGGCAACCCCCGCCCCGCAGCCGCGCCGGAGCGTGAAGGATCGGTGCGCGTCGCGAGCATGAACGTCCTGAACTTCTTCAACACGTTTGGCGGCTGCACGGGCGGCGTCGGCGGCGCCGTGATGGATTGCCGGGGCGCGGAGGACGTGTTCGAACTCGAGCGCCAGACGATCAAGACCGTGGCGGCCGTCCTGGGCGCCGACGCGGACGTGGTGGGGCTCCTGGAGATCGAGAACGACGGCTACGGACCCGGGAGCGCCATCCAGCACCTGGTGGACCAGCTGAACCTGGCCACGGCCCCGGGCACCTGGGCGTTCATCGATGCCGACCAGGGCACGGGCGAGGTGAATGCGCTCGGCACCGATGCCATCAAGGTCGGCCTGCTCTACAGGCCGGCAGCCGTGCGGCCCGTGGGCACGACGGCGGCTCTCAACTCGCTGGCGTTCGTCAACGCCGGCGACTCGGGGCCGCGCAACCGGCCGGCCCTGGCACAGGCCTTCGTGGACCTGTCCACGGGAGGGCGCGTGGTGGTGGCCGTCAACCACCTCAAGAGCAAGGGCAGCGCGTGCGACGTGCCCGATGCGGGAGACGGGCAGGGCGAATGCAACGTGGTGCGCACCACGAGTGCCGGCCTGCTGGCGGCGTGGCTGGCGGGTGATCCCACGCACACCGGCGACACCGATGCGCTGGTCATGGGCGACCTGAACGCGTACGGGCGCGAGGATCCGGTGGTGGCGCTCGAGGATGCCGGGTTCACGAACCTGGCGCCGCTCTTCCCGGTGCCCGGCTCGTTCTCCTATGTGTTCGACGGCCAGTGGGGTTCGCTCGACCACGCCCTGGCGGCCGCGTCACTGCTGCCGCAGGTGACGGCCGTGCATCACTGGCTCATCAACGCCGACGAGCCCAGCGTGCTCGACTACAACACCAACTTCAAGAGCGCCGGGCAGCAGGTCACGCTGTTTGCGGCCGACCGCTTCCGCGCGTCGGACCACAACCCGCTCCTCATCGACCTGGCGCTCACCGCCGAGCGCTGCGACGCGGATGCCGATGGCGACGTGGATGCCGCGGACCTGTCAGCAATCCGGGCCGCGAACCGTCAGCCGGCGAACGGACCCCACGACCCGCGGGACGGCAACGGCGACGGCACGATCAACGTCGCGGACATCCGGTACTGCCAGGGCCGATAGCCGGACCGCTCCGCGCAGGGAGGCTCAGGGGCGCCAGGCCAGCAGGAAGGCCCGGCGCTCCTCGATGAACTCGCGCAGGCTCTCGCGCGGGCCGTCGATGGACTCCTCGAACGCCTGGGTGCTGTATAGCTTCCGGGTGTCGAGACGGACATCGTCGGCGATGAGCCCGCGCCACTGCTCCACGCGGGGTCCGAGGGTGTCCCAGTCGAGCCAGCGGGTGGCGACCTCGTTCACGTACCCGAGGTAGCGCTCGCGCAGGGCGGGAATGGCGAGCAGGCGCGACCGGAGCGGCTTGGTCTCGTCATCGAGGCCAACGAGCGGGTCGAGATCGACGCCGCCGCCACGACCGAAGCCCCCGGGGCCGAAGCGCCCGCGCCCTTCGTCCATGAGCGCCTCGTTGATGTCGTAGGGGATCACCCGGAAGCGGCCGTCCTCGCCGAGGTAGAGGCTGTAGTCGCTGGCCCTGGTCCAGTAGCCGTCGCTGTTGACGAGCGCCACCTCGAGGGCCAGGAAGCGGAGCACGCCGTCGATGTCGAGCAGGGGCGACAGCTCCGCCTCCAGGCGCTCGAGCGGCGTGGTGTTCAGCACGCGGAACATGGCGACGAGCGCGTTCCACGACTTGTCGGAGTCCTTCGTCTTGATCTCGTAGAGCCGCTTGTAGACCGCGTGGTCGTCGCCCAGGTATTCCATCCCGGCGCGGCCGTTGGGGCGCCCTGGCACCTTCCAGCGCGCGCCCTCCGTCGTGTCGTAGTGCTCGCGCAGGAAGTCCTTGTTGAACTGCTGCGCGCTGACGTACACGCCCCAGTACTCCCCGTTGATCACGACCCGCACCCAGTTCATCTTCGGCGCGGGCAGGAACTGGCGGGCAATCTCCGCGTAGAGCACGCCTCGCAGGAGCGAGGGGTCGCCGTTGGCGTTCAGCAGGTTGACCGTGCGGTAGCCGAGGAGCGACTGGTCCTCGTCCGCGAAGTCGAACGCGAGGTTCAACGAGCGCTTCGCGCCGTCCGACACCATGCGGTACGAGGAGTTGCCCCGGAAGTGGACGCCCACATCGGGATAGGCCTTTCCGTCCACGACGATGCGGGCGGGCACGTCCACATCCGTGCCGTAGAACGTCGCCAGTTCCTGTTCCCAGTCGTCCGACTCGAACGTGAGGAAGAGCGTACGCAGGGTGGCGAGGTCGTAGAGGGGCGCGTTGCCGTAG
>JABFRY010000362.1 GCA_013140955.1 Acidobacteriota bacterium | reverse complement strand
CCCACGCACCCGCCCACCTGCTGTTCCGCATGGCCCAGGGCCAGCGGCGTGTCGAGGGCCGCGACCTCGACTTCCGCGACGAGATCTACGGCCACCTGTTCAATCCGGGCGACGAGCGGCCCACCGGCTCGATGGTGTTCGACATCTGCGTCTCGAGCACGAGCCGCAAGACCGGCGTGCAGGGTCTCTCCAACGTCCGGGTCGCCGAGTGGCACCGCATCGGGACCCTGCGGTTCAGCGAGGCGGTCTGCTCGTACAACGGCGACCACGTCATCCAGTTCCACCACCCGCGCTGGCGCGACGACCGCAACGACTCGTCCACCTACGTGCGCGTCCGGGAGGAACGCGTGCGCCGCTAGCCAGGTCGCACGCCCGCTCATGGCTGACGCCTTCGACGCCATCGTGATTGGCAGCGGCTTCGGCGGCGCCATCATGGCCCGCCGCCTGGCCGAGCAGGGCATGCGCGTGCTGGTCCTCGAGCGGGGCCGGCGCTGGGAGCCGGCCGACTATCCCCGGAAGCCGGGCGACGCCTGGATCTTCAGCGACAGCCGCCCCGCGCGGCACCACGGCTGGCTCGACATGCGGTTCTTCCGCGGCATGACGGTCGCGCAGGCGGCCGGTGTGGGCGGGGGCTCGCTCTGCTACAGCAGCGTGGCGGTGGAAGCGCATCCCGACGTCTTCCAGCGCGGCTGGCCGAGCGAGATCACACACAGCGAGCTGAAGCCCTACTACGACACGGTCGCCCGCGAGATGGACCTGCAGGTCGTGCCCGACGGTCAGCTCACCCGCCGCTTCGAGATCGCACGTGATGCCGCGAGGAATCTCGGCCACGCCGACCGGTTCTCGAAGGCACCGCTGGCCGTGAGCTTCTCGCCCGACTGGAGCTACGACCTCGAGGATCCCTTCGATCACAAGCACTCGCGCCCGTTCGTCAACGCGCACGGCCAGCGCCAGGGCACGTGCATCCACCTGGGCAACTGCGACCTCGGGTGCGACGTCCGCGCGAAGAACGGCCTCGACGTCAACTACATCCCGCGCGCCGAGCAGCGCGGCGCCGTGGTCAGGCCGCTGCACGTGGCCCGGTCCATCGAGCCGGTCGGCGGCGAGTACCGCGTGGTCTTCGACCGCATCGAGGACGGCCGCCTCGTGCCAGGGGTCGAGCGCGCCACGCGCGTGGTGGTCGCAGCCGGGAGCCTGGGCTCCACCGAACTCCTCCTGCGGTGTCGCGACCAGTACCGCACGCTGCCGCGCCTCAGCCGGACGCTCGGCTCCCGCTGGAGCGCGAACGCGAACTTCATCTCGATGGCGGTCTACTCCCGCGAGACGGAGGTGCGTCAGTCCACCGGGCCCACCATCAGCGCGATGCTCGACTTCGCCGATGGCGCCATCCGCAATCAGCGGTTCGTCGTGGAGGACGACGGCTTCCCGAACCTGCTGCTGAACGCGGTGAAGGAATACCTCGACGGCCACGTCCGCACGCCCGTGGGGCGGCACCTCCTCACCGAACTGGAGGAGTACCTGCGGGACGACACGCCCCTGCGCGACCTGCTGCTGTGGCTGGGCGCCGGACAGGACGCCGGCGACGGCCGGCTCGTGCTCAAGCGGCGCCTTCTCAGGCCCTGGACACGGACGCTCGGGCTCGACTGGACACTGGACCGGTCGGCGGCCGTCATCGAGGCCATCGAGGCCATGCAGCAGCAGCTGACAGAGGCCTCCGGCGGGCGCTCTCGCGCGCTGCCCACCTGGCGGCTGCTCAAGAGCCTCATCACGCTCCATCCCCTGGGTGGCTGCCCGATCGGCACGTCGGCCGACGACGGCGTCGTGGACCACCTCGGCCAGGTGTTCGGCTACCCGAATCTGTTCGTCGCCGACGGCGCCATCCTGCCCACGCCGACCGTGCGCAACCCGTCCCACACGATTGCCGCGCTCGCCGAGCGCATGGCCGCCCACGTCCGGTAGCCGAGGAGATCCCGATGCCCCCATCCCACAAGGGACTGCGCGAGCTGTTCTCGTATCCGCTGATGTCCGCCATCGTCGATCGGCGCACCCGCCGCGTCGCCCGGGGGACGTCGATTGCCTCGGGCCCCATCAGCTACACGAGCCCGAACACGCCCTCGCCGCTCAGCCCGCTCGAGGAAGCCGTGCTGATCGTGTCGACCGGGCTCACCGGCCAGAGCACGATGCACGACGTGCCGGGCACCAACAACGACGGCAGCCAGCGGTTCTCGGCGCCGCTCATCAACGTGCTGGCGCGCTCGGCCAGCAGCATCGACAACGCGCACGCCGTGTCGTTCTTCCTGATCAACGACGAGGGGACGTGGCTCATCAAGCATCCCCGCAACCAGGAGGCCCTGGCCCTGCTCGCGCAGCTGCCACCCCGCTGGGAGGACTGGAGCGAGACGGACTGGATCACCGCGGCCAGGAGCCTCAAGCACAAGCTGTACGACGAGCGGCTCGACTTTCCGCGCCGGTGGCCCTACTACTTCATCTGGAACCGGCAGCTCTCCAACCGTCCCGGCACGACGATCCTGCTGCCGATCGTGGATCTCACGCGGCAGTTCATCAACGTCGTCATCAGCCTGCTGTCGGAGGAGGACGGCCAGCGGCCCCTCTTCATCGACGACTGGCAGCGCTTCCGGCCGCGGACGCTGCTCGACTGGGGCGCCTGGTTCGGGAGCCTCGTCGGCCTCGTGCCGGACATCACCTACCAGATCATCGGCGGCGCGGCCCGGGCGCGAGGCAACTGGCTGAGCACGGAGTATCCGGCGCCCATCGGCTTCGCCGGCACGCTGCGGACCGACTACGAGACGTTCTTCCAGCTGCAGAACCTGATGCTGATTGCCCAGGGCATGGGGCTCGGCGGATGGCTGCACGCGGCCGTGGGCTCACCCTACGTCTTCGAGCGCGACCCGGCCAAGGGCAAGTTCGGCATCGAGTTCCGGATGCAGAAGCCGAAGAAGTGGCGCCGTTGGCCGCCGCTCCCCACCACGCTCGACAACCCCATCGGCATCGACGGCGTGCTCGAGTCGCTCACGCCGCCCTACGTGAAGTCGATGAACGAGGCGGTGGACCGCGTCATCGAGGAGAAGTACGGCCCGGAGGGCACCTACGGCGACCACGAGATCTTCGGTAAGGCGTACCGGCAGCGCGAGTTCGGCGACGCCTTCCTGCGCATGGCCAACCGCCGGCCGACGCCGCAGGTGGTGGAGTACACGAAAGAGATCTGCAACTACATCTACGACACCTACGGCCGCTTCCCCGCGCACGTGAACGCGTTTCACCTGCCGGGCGTGTGGCTGCAGTTCTCACACCTGGAAACCGAGTTCTACGACAAGTACTTCCACGCCGATCTGTACCGCCGGCAGGCGGCGCACGACGAGATGTGGGGCAAGGACTGAGGCCCGCGGACGCCGCGCGCCGGTACATGGTCGTTGACACTGGACACGCCGCTGTCCACAATGGCCCGTCGTGAGCGCGGTCAAGGCGTACCGGGTGGTGCTGGCCCTCAGCATCGTCGCCAATCTGGTCATCGGCGTCATCATCTTCGGGTGGCCGGACGTCTTCACCACCGTCGCGGGACAGCCCGAGGCCTTCCCCAAGACGTGGCCCCGCCACTGGGGGATGCAGCTCTGGGCCATCAACCTGCTGTACCTGCCCGGACTGTGGAACCCCGAGGAGCAGCGCTGGCCCAACTGGCTCGGTATCGCCATCCGGGCCACCTTCGCGACGTTCTTCCTGAGCCAGGGTGACGGCTTCACGCCGATGGGGATCTACGACGGCACCTTCGCGCTCCTGCTCCTCATCACCTACCTGCCGGTGACGCGCGTCACACGCCTGCCAGCGTAACGCCTGCGGGCAGAGGCGTACGCCACACCCGCGGCGCCGGTCGCGTGGAGCGGGCCAGCAGGTCAGCGACGCAGTGGGTCAGCGACTCAGCGATCCAACGACTCGGCGGTCCAGCGGCTCAGTGATCAGCAGGTCAGCCGGTCAGCGGGTCTTCAGGTACTCGAGAAGGGCGCGCTTTTCGTCGGGTAGGAGCATCGTGCCGTAGGCGTGCCCGCCGTTGCCGTTGCCTGGCCGGGCGGTGTCGAAGAGCGTGCCCACGCGGCGCGCGTCGGGCCCGTCGCTGATGAAGCCCAGGCCGTCCTGATCGTAGACGTCGTAGCCGCGCCAGAACCGGGCGGGCCTCGCGGCCTGCGGTTCCAGCAGGTGACGGAGCGTCGGTACCGACCCGTTGTGCAGGTACGGCGCACTGAGCCAGACGCCGTCGAGCGGCGGGGCCACGTAGCCCGCCGAGGCCGCCCTGAAACCCGAGGCCTGCCAGGCGTGCCCGTCGCCGACGGCATTGAAGGCCTCGGCCGCGTCTGCTGTCCACGCGTCGAGCCGGCGGCCATCGGTGCCGATCTCCGCGCGCGGAATCACGGCGCCGGCCTGCGCCCCGCCAGGCTCGTGACACCGGGCGCAGGTGGCCGCATAGGTCGTCGCGCCGGATGCGGCCACCTG
>JABFRY010000290.1 GCA_013140955.1 Acidobacteriota bacterium | reverse complement strand
AGACCATCGCGCTCGAACGAGTACTCGAGCAGGCGTGCGCCACCGGCCTCGAGCGCCGCGGCGATGTGGTCCCGCTGTGCGGGGGGGCCGTAGCAGACGAGACAGCCGCCGCCTCCCGCCCCGCAGACCTTGGCCGCTGTGGCTCCGGCGGCCTCGGCCCGGGCGATGAGCTGCTCGATGGCCGGTGTCGTGACGCCAGGGGCGAGGCGCTTCCGGTTGGTCCACTCCCGCCGGAGCGCCGCGCCCACCGCGTCCCAGTGTCCGCCGGCAAGCGCCGTACGCATATCGGCGGCCGTGTCGCGAATGCGTTCGAAGCAGTCGAACACCTCCTGATCACCGTCGATGTGCTTCTTCATGATTTCCCAGTTGTTCGTCCCGGAATTGCGAGGCTCGCCGGTGTAGCACAGTACGAGCCGCTGGTGCAGGGCGTCGAGATCGACGTCGAGCGGCACGCGGTGAATCCCCTCGACGTCGAGCTCGAGCGCGGCCAGCCCACCGTAGAGCGCGGGGCGATAGTCCTGGAGTCCGGTCGGCACGGCAATGGCCTGGGCTTCCACGTTCATGGCGATCTGCAGCAGGGCCTCGGGTTCCAGGTGGCGCCGGTTCCACTCGGCCAGTGCGGCACAGACGGCGACGGTCAGCGCCGATGAGCCCGCGATGCCGGCCCCGGCCGGCGACTCCGACCGCGTCGTCAACGTGAGCCCTCGGGCCTCGAACGCGTGGGCGAGCAGGCAGAGGAGCCGGAGGCCCTGGGGCTGCGCAAGCTCCTGCCAGCTGTCGGCAGACACGGTGGCGGCGGTGTCCTCCGAGGTGATCACCACCCGACCATCCTCGCGGGGCTCGATGGTGGCATGCGCCCGGATGCTGATCGCGGCGTTGAGGGTCTGCGCGCCGGGGTGAAAGAGATACAGGGGCCAGATGTCGATGGTGCCCCCCGCCAGGTCGATGCGTGTGGGCGCGGACGTCTCGATTCGCACGCGGCAATTATAATTGCCGGGGTGTCTACCTCCATCCGCCATGCCGTCGGCCAGCTCCTGTTCGGCAGTCTCGCCGGCGTCTCCGTGCAGGGCGAGTTGCAGGCGTTGGGCCGCGAGTTCGGTCTCGGCGGCATCACGCTGTTCTCACGCAACATCGAGGCGCCGGAGCAGGTGGCGGAGCTTGCCTGGGATCTGAGGATCCTGTCGCGCGACCTGCCACCCTGGATCGCGATCGACCAGGAAGGGGGCCGCGTGGCCCGATTGCGTGCGCCGTTCACCGAATGGCCGCCGATGGCGGTGCTGGGGCGATCCGGTGACGACGCCCTCGCGCGGCGCTTCGCCGGGGCCATGGCGGCCGAGCTGCGGGCGGTCGGCGTCACGCTCGACTTCGCGCCCGTCCTCGACATCCACACCAATCCGGCCAATCCGGTCATCGGCGACCGGGCACTGTCTACCGACGCGGCGATGGTCGCGCGTCTGGGCGTGGCCGTCATCGAGGGCCTGCAGTCGGCTGGGGTCGCCGCCTGCGGCAAGCACTTTCCCGGTCACGGGGACACCTCGGTGGATTCGCACCTCGAACTGCCGCTCGTGGAGCATCCGCCCGACCGGATCCGGCAGGTGGAGTGCGTGCCGTTCGAGGCGGCCATCCGCGCGGGCGTGGCGTTCCTCATGACCGCGCACGTGCTGGTGCCCTCGATCGACGAGGCACGTCCGGCCACGCTGTCCCCGCGGATCATGACCGACCTGCTGCGCCACGATCTCGAGTACGACGGGGCCGTCCTGAGCGACGACCTCGAGATGAAGGCCATTGCGGCGCAGTACGCGCCCGGCGAGGCCGCCGTCCTGGCCGTGGCCGCGGGCTGCGACGGGGTCCTGGTGTGCAGCGGCAGCGTGGACGTGCAGGCGGAGGTACTCGAGGCCCTGGTACACGGCGTCGAGGACGGCCGGATCCCGCGTGCCCGCCTCGACGACGCGCTGCGTCGCCTGCGGCGCCAGAAGGAGCGCTTCCTGACGCGCCCGGAGCCCCCGCGGCTCGAGGCCCTTCGGGCGATCCTCGGCTGCGACGTGCATCGGCAGGTGGCCGACGAGATGGGGCGCTTCCTGTGAGCCCATGCTGAAGCCCCGGGCCCTCGAGGCAGGCAGCCGGGTGGCCCTGGTGGCGCCCGCGAGCCCCTTCACGCGGGAGGCCTTCGACCTGGGCATCGCCGAGCTGACGCGCCTCGGCCTCGAGCCGGTCTACGACGCCTCGGTGTTCGCGACCGAGGGCGGCTACCTGGCGGGCGCGGCGGCCCTGCGCGCCGAGGCCTTCCTGCGCGCCTGGGAGGACCCTGCCGTGTCGGCCCTGCTGGCAGTACGGGGTGGCTACGGCAGCGCCCACCTGCTGCCGCTGCTCCCGCCCGCCCGCCTGCGGGCGACACCGAAGCTCTTCGTCGGCTACAGCGACAACACCGCGCTCCTGTCGTTCCTGACCTGCCAATGCGGCGTCACGACGCTGCACGGGCCGATGCTGGACGGGCGTCTGGCCGTGGGTGAAGCGGCGTACCACCGCCCGTCCTTCGAGGCGCTCATCGGTGGCCGCGTGCCCCTCGTCCTCGAACCCGACGCCTTGCGCGTCGTTCGTGCAGGTGCGTTCCGAGGGCGGCTTTACGGCGGCAACCTGTCGGTGCTGGCGGCCTCCTGCGGCACGCCCTACGCGTGCGATCCCCCGCCGGGCTGCGTGCTCTTTCTCGAGGAGGTCAACGAGCGCCCGTACCGGCTCGACCGGCTGCTGACACAGCTGGCACAGGCCGGTGTGCTCGCGCGGGCCGGCGCCCTGGTGTTCGGCGAGATGCGGGGCTGCGACGAGCCGTCGGGGGCCGTGCGCGCCCATGACGTGATCGCGCGTGTGGCCGAAGGGTTCAGTGGACCCGTGCTCACGGGGTTTCCCTCCGGGCACACGACCGGACCCGCCTGGAGTCTGCCGTTCGGCGTGGACGTCACGGTCGAGGCCGTCACGGCGCCGCGGATCATCATCGAGGAGTCGCCTGTTGGCTGATCGGCAACGCATTCATCTGATCGGCATCTGCGGCACGGCGATGGCTACGCTCGCCGCGATGCTGAAGGCGCAGGGCCACCTGGTGCAGGGGTCGGACCAGCATGTCTATCCCCCGATGAGCGAGTTCCTCGAGCGCGAAGGCATCGTGGCGCACCAGGGCTACGCCGCGGCGCACGTGGGTGACGACGTAGACCTCGTCGTGGTGGGCAACGCCGTGTCGCGGGGCAACCCCGAGCTGGAGTCGGTGCTCGAGCGGCGCCTGCGGTACTGCTCGCTGCCCGAGGCCGTGCGTGACGAGTTCCTCTGGACGCGGAGGCCCGTCGTCGTCGCCGGCACGCACGGCAAGACGACGACGACCGCGCTCACCGGCTGGCTGCTGACCCACGGCGGGCAGGATCCGACGGTCCTCGTCGGCGGCATCGCCGCGAACCTCGGTCAGGAGGGGGCCAGCTACAGACTGGGCGCCGGACCGGCCTTCGTCATCGAGGGCGACGAGTACGACAGCGCATTCTTCGACAAGACAGCAAAGTTCCTCAAGTACCTGCCGGATGTCGCCATCATCGGCAACGTCGAGTTTGACCACGCCGACATCTACGCGGATTTCGATGCCGTGCGGCTCGCGTTCCGGCGCCTCGTCACGCTGGTGCCAGGGAACGGACTGCTCCTGCTCGGGGCCGACAGCCCCGCGGCGGCTGCGTTGCGCCCGTCGGCGGTGAGCCCGGTCGAGACGTTCGGTGTCGATGAGGGTGCCGACTGGCGCGCCGTGGACGTCGAGGTGGTCGAGGGCGGGACGACGTTCGCCGTGACTCGATCCGGTGACCGGATCGGGACGTTCCGGTCGCCGCTGCTCGGGGTCCACAATGTCCGGAACGCGCTGGCGGCGATCGCGGTCGGCTGCCGGGCGGGTATCCCTGCAGCGACGCTCGCCGAGGGGCTGGCGACGTTTCGTGGCATCAAGCGGCGCCTGGAGACGGTCGGCGTGGCGCGTGGGGTGACGGTCGTCGATGACTTCGCACACCATCCCACCGCGGTCCGGGAAACGCTCGCCGCGGTCCGCCAGGCCTACCCGTCACGGCGAATCTGGGCGGTCTTCGAGCCACGGTCGGCGTCGTCGTGCCGTCGCGTCTTCCAGGACGACTTCGCCCGCGCGTTCGACGCGGCGGACCAGGTGGTCCTGGCGCAGGTGTACCGCACCAGTCTCCCGGAGTCCGAGCGTCTGTCGGTGGACGAACTCGTCGCGTCGCTGGGCACGCGGGGCCTGCAGGCCCGCGTGTTGCCGGACGTGCCGGCCATCGTCGAGGCGCTCGTCGAGGGCTGTCAGCCTGGCGACCTCGTCGTGGTCATGTCGAACGGCGGCTTCGGCGGCATTCACCGGCTGCTGCTCGGGGCGCTGGGGGCGTGAGCGCCAGTTTGGACGGCGCGTCCCTGCGCCTGGCGGGAGATGCGGCGCTGCTCCTGCAGTTTCCTTCGCGCATCGACGAGGCGACCAGCGCGC
>JABFRY010000536.1 GCA_013140955.1 Acidobacteriota bacterium | reverse complement strand
GACTACGCCCCCTACTACGACTGGGAGAACGCGCGGACGCTCGGGCGTCGTGACGTCCCATTCTGGCGCGGCTTCGGACAGCGCGCCGACGGGCCCGTTCTGGAACTGGGCTGCGGCACGGGCCGTCTCTCGCTGCCCCTGGCGCGGGCGGGCGTGCACCTCACCGGGATCGACCGCTCGGGCCCCATGCTGGAGCGGGCCCGGGTCCGCGCCCGTCGGGCCCGGTTGCTGCGCCACCTGGCGCTGGTGCAGGGCGACATCCGCACGCTCCCCTTCCGACCGCGGGCGTTTGCCGCCGTCATGGCGCCGTACGGTGTGCTGCAGTCGCTGCTCCGGGAGCGCGATCTCGCCGCCACGCTCGGCGCCGTCTTCGCCAGCCTGGTACCGGGCGGGGCGTTCGGGCTGGAGCTGGTGGCGGACCTGCCGTCCTGGGACGAGTACCGCCAGCGTCTGAGTCTCGACGGCAAGGGGCCGGGCGGCAGCCGGGTCACCCTCGTCGAGACGATCCGCCAGGACCGGGCCCGGCGTCTCACCATCTTCGACCAGGCGTTCACCGAGCGGCAGGGACGCCGCAGCACCACGCGCCGCTTCTCGCTCACGTTCCGGACCCTGTCGGTGCCCCAGATGGCCCGCCGCCTCGAAAAGGCCGGCTTCGAGATCACGGCCCTGCTCGGGGACTATCGGGGTGGCCCCTGGGACCCGAGGGCCGAGGTGTGGATGGTCCTCGCGCGCAAGCCCCGTCGGCGCGCGTGATACCATCGCGGGTCGGTTTTTTGTCGGATTTTCTGGAGATTCCGCATGTCAGGCCATTCCAAGTGGCACACCATCAAGCACAAGAAGGGCGCGGCTGACGCCAAGCGCGGCAAGGTGTTCACGCGCATCATCAAGGAGTTGACCGTGGCCGCCCGTAACGGCGGCGGCGACGTCGACATGAACCCCCGCCTGCGCACGATCGTGGCCGAGGCCAAGGCCAACAACATGCCCCGCGAGAACATCGAGCGGGCCATCCGGCGCGGCACCGGCGAGGAGCCCGGCGTCTCGTACGACGAGATCCTCTACGAAGGTTACGGCCCCGGCGGGGTGGCGCTGATGATCCAGACCCTCACGGACAACAGGAACCGTACGGTGGGGGAGATCCGCTTCCTGCTCGGCAAGTACAACGGCAACCTGGCCGCCGAGAACAGCGTGGCCTGGATGTTCTCCCGCAAGGGGCTGGTGGTCGTGGAGAAGGGCACCGTGGACGAGGAGCGCCTGCTGACGGCCGCCCTCGAGGCGGGTGCCGACGACGTGAACGACGACGGTGGCGCCTGGGAGATCATCTGCCTTCCCGAGAGCCTCGACGTCGTGCGCGATGCGGTGAAGGCGCTCGACGTCGAGCCCGCCAGCGCGGCCGTCGCCATGATTCCCCAGAACCTCGTGAAGCTCACCGGCAAGGATGCCCAGCAGATGCTGAAGCTCATGGAAGCCATCGAGGATCACGACGACGTGCAGAGCGTCTGGGCCAACTTCGACATCGAAGAGAAGGAGATCGAGGCCTCCCTGGCGTGAGGATCTTCGGCATCGACCCCGGCTCCGAGCGCACCGGCTACGGCTGCGTGGAGACCGACGGACGGCGCCATCGCATGGTCACCTGCGGGACGATCACCGCGCGCGCGGCCGAGGGCCTGCCGGAGCGGCTCGTGCGCATCCATCGTGAACTGGCCGTGCAGCTCGAGGCCTGCCGGCCGGGGTGTGTGGCCATCGAGAACCTCTTTCACGCCCGCAACGCCCGCAGCGCGCTCCGCCTGGGGCACGCGAGGGGCGTGGCGATGCTGGCTGCCGCGCAGGCCGGATGCCTCGTGGTCGAGTACACCCCGGCCGAGGTCAAGCGCGCGGTCGTCGGGTACGGTCGCGCCGAGAAGCAGCAGGTGCAGCACATGGTCCGGCTGCTGCTCGGCCTGCCGGCCGATCCCCTGTCGCTCGATGCCACCGACGCCCTGGCGGTGGCGATCTGCCATCTGCACGCGCACGTGCCGGTCCCAGGCACCGAGGCCGCGGTCGCCGTCGCCGTGCCGGTGGCGGCGCCGGCCGGCAGACGCCGCGCGGTGCCCCGGACCTGGCGACAGTACCGGCCCCCGTCATGATTGCCTTCCTGCGGGGCCGCGTCCTCGACAAGCAGCCGCACCGCATCGTGGTGGACGTCAGCGGCGTGGGGTACGAGGTCCACGTTCCGCTCAGCACCTTCTACGAGATCGGCGACGAGGGCGCCGACGTCGCCCTGCGCGTGCACACGCACGTGCGGGAGGACGCGCTCCTGCTGTACGGCTTCATCACCCAGCTCGAACAGCAGGTGTTCGAGCGCCTGATCGCGGTGAGCGGCATCGGACCACGCCTGGCGGTGGGCGTGCTCTCGGGCATCGGTGCGCCGGAACTCGTCGGTGCCATCGAGCGCTCCGACGTGGCCCGCCTTACCCTCATCCCCGGCATCGGCAAGAAGACGGCCGAACGTCTCGTCCTCGAGCTGAAGGATCGCCTGTCGCAGCTGGTGCTGCCCGCGGCCGCCACCCGGCCCGACGTGTCGCCCGCCGATCGCCTGCGCGCGGACCTGCTGTCGGCGCTCCAGAACCTCGGCTACCCGCGCAACCTGGCGGAGCGGGCGGTGCAGGCGGCGCTCGCCGACGGGGAGAGCGCGTTCGAGCCCGCGTTGCGCGGCGCGCTCCGGGAGCTGATGCAGTGACCACGCCCGAGCGCATGCTGACGGGCGTGCCCACGGCCGAGGAGGCGCAGTACGAGGCCGGCCTGCGCCCCCGCCGGCTGGACGAGTACATCGGCCAGGACCGCGTCCGTGACAATCTGGACGTATCGATTGCCGCGGCCCGCGGGCGGGCCGAGGCGCTCGACCACGTGCTGCTCTACGGGCCGCCGGGCCTCGGCAAGACCACGCTTGCCTACGTCATCGCGCAGGAGATGGGCGTGCCCATCCGTTCGACCGCCGGGCCGGTGATCGAGAAGGCCGGCGACCTGGCCGCCATGCTCACCAACCTCCAGCAGCACGAGGTGCTGTTCATCGACGAGATCCACCGGATGGCGCCGGCCATCGAGGAGATCCTGTACCCGGCGATGGAGGACTACGAGCTCGACATCATCATCGGCCAGGGCCCGAGCGCGCGCTCGGTGAAGGTGCCGCTCCAGCGCTTCACGCTCATCGGCGCCACGACCCGTGCCGGCCTGCTCACCTCGCCCCTGCGCGCGCGCTTCGGCATCGTGCACCGGCTCGACTTCTACGCGCAGGGAGACATCGAGGAGATCGTCCGCCGGTCCGCGCGGATCCTCGGTGTGGGCATCGACGACGACGCGGCCTCAGAGGTGGCGCGCCGCTCGCGGGGAACACCTCGCATCGCCAACAGGCTCCTGCGCCGGGTGCGCGACTACGCGCAGGTGCGTGCCGACGGTCACGTGACCGGCGAGGTGGCACGCGCGGCCATGACCCTGCTCGAAGTGGACGATCACGGGTTCGACGAGGTCGACCGGAAGCTCCTCCGGACGATCATCGACAAGTTCGGCGGGGGGCCCGTGGGCGTGAACACGCTGTCGGCCGCCATTCACGAGGAGCGTGACGCGATCGAGGACATCTACGAGCCGTTCCTGCTCGAAGCCGGATTCCTCGACCGCACACCGCGTGGGCGTGTGGCTACCGCCCGCGCCTACCAGTACTTCGGCCTCAAGGCCCCCGGGAAGGATTCTCGCCTGTGGTAATGAACGCATCGCTCACACCGCGGCCGGTTCGCCGGGCGCGCATCGCCAGCCTCGCCACGTACGTGCCGCCCAAGGTGCTGTCGAACGCGGACCTCGAAAAGATGGTGGACACGTCGGACGAGTGGATCCGTCAGCGGACCGGCATCCGCGAACGTCACATCGTGGATCCCGGCGTGGCAACCTCCGACCTGGCCGCCGCCGCGTCGCGCGAGGCCATCGCCAGGGCGGGGCTGACGCCGTCCGACATCGACTTCATCGTCGTGGGCACGACGACGCCCGACATGCTGTTTCCGAGCACCGCCTGCCTGCTCCAGGCCAAGCTCGGCGCCGATCACGCGTGGGGCTACGACCTGCTGGCGGCGTGTTCCGGCTTCACCTATGCGCTGACGACCGCGTCGCAGATGGTGGCATCGGGCGCCAGCCGGTACGCGCTGGTGGTGGGTGCGGACGTGATGTCGAGCATCATCGACTACACCGACCGGACGACCTGCGTGCTGTTCGGCGACGGCGCGGGGGCCGTAATCGTCGAGGCCAGCGACGGGGAGGCCGGGATGATCGACTTCCTCAACTACGTGGACGGCCACGGCGGGGACGCCCTGTGCATGCCCGCGGGGGGCAGCCTCAGGCCGGCCTCCAAGGAGACCATCGAGGGCCGGCTCCACTACGTGAAGCAGGACGGACAGTCGGTGTTCAGGTTCGCCGTGCGCAACACCGAGGATGCCTGTCGTCGGCTGCTCGAACGCAACGGCATCGATGCCAGCCACATCGACCTCTTCGTCTCGCACCAGGCCAACCAGCGGATCATCCGCTCGGCGGCCGAGAAGCTCGGCATCCCCGACGAGAAGGTCGTGATCAACATCGAGCGTTTCGGCAACACCACCGCCGGCACCATCCCGCTGGCCCTCAACGACGCGGTGGACGAAGGGCGCCTCAAGGCCGGCGACCTGCTGCTCGTGGCGTCGGTGGGTGCCGGCTTCACCGTGAGCGCGATCCTGATGCGATGGGGGCTGAAGGCGTAGCGCGCCCGCGCCGGCTCACGGTGTCCCAGGTCCGGCGGCTGGACCTGCTCAGGCGCGTGGCGCGCCTGCTCGACTCCGCGATCCCGGTTCCGGGGACGACACGCCGCATCGGTCTCGATCCGCTCCTCGGGCTGGTACCCGGTCTGGGCGATCTCGTGTCCCCGGCCTTCACGCTGGCCGTCCTGTGGCACGCGGTCGAACTCGGTGTCCCGAAGGTCGTGCAGCTGCGGATGCTCGTCAACGTGGCCGTCGATGCGCTCGTCGGCCTGGTGCCGGGCGTGGGCGACCTGTTCGACGTGGCCTGGCGCGCGGGGGAGCGGAACTACGCGCTCCTCGCGACACACGTGCACGAGGAGCGCCGGCCCACGGCTGCGGACTGGGCCTTCGTGCTGCTCGTCTTCGGGCTCGTGGTCGCGGTGGCCCTGGTGCCCGTGCTGGTCGCGGTGTGGTTCCTGCGCCGGCTGGTGCCATGACGGCGGGCCGGCGGACGCGTCTCGTGATCCCGGAGGGCGTCGATGCCGTCCGGCTCGCCGCCGAAGGTCGTGAGGTGGCGCTGACCAACCTGCGGAAGCCCTTCTGGCCGGCTATCGGCCTGACCAAGCGACACCTCCTGCAGTACTACGCGGACGTCGCGCCGGTCCTGCTGCCGCACGTCCGGGACCGGGCGATGGTGATGAAGCGCTACCCGCACGGCGCGGCCGGGGCGCACTTCTTCATGAAGCGGGCGCCGACGCCGCGCCCGTCGTGGCTCCGGGTGTGCCCCATCGAGCACGGCAGCAAGGGCACCATCGATTTCCCGGTCATCGACGACCTGCCTTCGCTGCTGTGGGTGATCAACCTCGGATGCATCGACCTCAATCAGTGGTACGCGCGGTGCGACGACACGGGCCGGCCCGACTACCTGCATTTCGATCTGGACCCCGGGACCGACGTGCCCTTCGCCCGCGTACGGGAGGCTGCCCTCGTGATGCGGGATGCCCTGGTCGCGCTGCGCATGCGACCGGTCGTCAAGACGAGCGGTTCGAAGGGCATGCACGTCTACGTGCCGATCGTCCGTGGGCCCGATCAGAAGACGGTATGGCAGTTCGCGCGGGCGCTCGCCGTCGAGATGGCCAGCCGGCACAAGGCCCTGCTGACCGCGGAGTATCGTGTCGTCCGGCGGCCACCCGGCCGGGTGCTCGTGGACTACAACCAGAACGCCTGGGGCCGCACGCTGGCGAGCGTGTACTCCGTGCGGCCCACGCCGCAGGCCACCGTCTCCATGCCGGTGCGCTGGGAGGAGGTCGAGGCGGGCGTCGAGCTCGGGGACTTCACGATGGCGAACGTTCCGTCGCGCATCGCCCGCGAGGGCGATCTCTGGAAGGGGCTGCTCGCCCAACGGGGGCGCGTGAATCTGGGCCGCTGGTTCGGCGGGTGATGCGTGCGGGTTGCTGATTTCGACTTCCACCTGCCCGAGGGCCTCATTGCGCAGGAGCCCGCGCCCACCCGTGGCGGCTCGCGCCTGCTGGTGCTCGACCGCGCCGCGGGCACCGTACGCCACGAGTCGTTTGCCGCGCTCCCGTCCCTGCTGTCGCCCGGCGATCTCGTCGTCCTGAACGACACGCGGGTGTTTCCGGCGCGGCTCCTCGGGCACCGCGTGCCGTCGGGCGGGGCCGTGGAGTGCCTCCTCCTCGCGCCCCGCGCGGCCGACACGTGGGACGCGCTCGTGCACCCCGGGCAGAAGCTCAAGCCGGGGGCTCGTGTCGTGTTCGAGCGCCCCGGCGAGCCGGGCCGGTTGTTCGGTGAAGTACTCGAGCGGCACTTCCACGGTCGCCGCACGGTCCGTCTGTGGACCGAGGACGGCGAGGATGTCGCCACCGCCATCGACCGCATCGGCCACATCCCCCTGCCGCCCTATATCAAGCGGGACGACGGGCCTGCCGACCGCGAGCGGTACCAGACGGTGTTTGCCAGGGAACGCGGCTCGGTGGCCGCCCCGACGGCCGGCCTGCACCTGACCGACGCGCTGCTGGCGGCGCTGGCCGCGCGCGGGGTGGAGCGGGCAGACCTGACCCTGCACGTCGGCTTCGGCACCTTCAAGCCGGTACGGAGCGACACTGTGGATGAGCATCAGGTGGAGGCCGAGCGCTTCACCGTGAGCCCGCCCACGGCCCTCGCCCTGAGCCGCGCCCGCCGTCTCGGGCGACGCGTGCTGGCGGTCGGCACCACCACCACGCGTGCGCTGGAGTCGCTGGTCATCGACGAGTCGGGCGACGTGCAGGCCGCCTCAGGCGACACCGGCCTCTTCATCAAGCCCGGACACGAGTTCCGCGTGGTGAGCGCGCTCCTCACCAACTTCCACCTGCCGCGGTCGTCCCTGCTGATGCTGGTGGCGGCATTCGCCGGGCGCGAGGCGGTGCTGGCGGCGTACCGGGAGGCAGTGGAGCGGGAGTACCGGTTCTACAGCTACGGCGACGCCATGCTCGTTCTGTAGGCTGGTGCACTGCGCGTGTCAGGGTCGCGCTCTGGCACGGTCCTCCGGCGCGACGACGCGGGAAAACGGTGCTCCAGGGGATTCGTCTGCCGGTGCTCGGCATGGGTCCCGGTCACCCATGCCTCGGTCACGCCCTTTCGCACCGTTTTCCAGACTGACGCTGTCGCGCCGCGCGCAAGTCGGACCGTGCCAGAGTGCGACCCTGACACGCGCCGCGCACCAGCACCCCGTCGCCCGCCGCGTCAGGGCCGGGCCGCGTGCGCAACGTGCTTGTGCCGGCACGCGCCTGCCCGTACCGTATCGTCCATGTCCTTCCCGTACGAAGAGTTCGACCTGTCCGCCGTGCGGACGTATCCGCTGGCCTCGCGCCGCAGCAAGGCACGGGCGGAGGACTTCGCGCGCCCCGTGGCGCCCGGCGTGAGCTTCGCCGACTGGTTCGCGTCCTTGCCCGCCATCCTGGGCGCCGAAGACCTGCGCCGCGTGGTGGCAGCGGTGTGCGATGCGCGCCGGCGGGGCGCAGGCATCGTGTGGGGCCTGGGCGCCCACGTCATCAAGACCGGCGTGTCCCCGGTCCTCATCGACCTGATGCGGCGCGGATACGTCTCGGCGCTGGCGCTCAACGGCGCGGGCATCATCCACGACTTCGAAGTGGCGCTGTCGGGCGCGACCTCGGAGGACGTGGACGAGGCCCTGGGGCCGGGTCGGTTCGGCATGGCCGAAGAGACGGGCCGCCTGAACGACGTCATCCGGGAGGCGTCCGCCGCCGGCCGGGGCCTCGGCCAGGCCGTCGGCGAGTACCTGGCGGGGCTGCCCGCCCCCTTCGCCGACCAGAGCCTCGTCGCCACCGCGAGCCGGCTCGGCATTCCGGTCACGGCGCACGTGGCCGTCGGCACCGACATCATCCACATGCACCCGTCGGCGTCGGGCGCGGCCATCGGTGATACGAGCCTGCGAGACTTCCGCTACTTCACGGGCTGCGTGTCGAGGCTGGAAGGGGGCGTGTACCTCAATTGCGGCTCGGCCGTGGTGCTGCCGGAGGTGTTCCTCAAGGCCGTGGCCATCGTGCGCAATGCCGGCATCGCGCTCACCGGCCTGACGACGGTGAACATCGACTTCCTGCGCATGTACCGCCCGCAGACCAACGTCGTCACCCGGCCCGTCGCGGGCACCGGCGGGCGGGGCATCTCGCTCATCGGGCACCACGAGCTGCTGATCCCCCTGCTGGCGGCCGCCGTCCTCGCCCGGGATGCGGCCCACGACGCGGAGGATGCCGCCGGCGCCCCCGCGCAGACCCCACCTCGCGGAACGGAGGGCGGGGCGGCGGGGACTGCGGATAAGGGGTCGCTATAGTAAAATCGGCGGTTCGTGCCGGAGTAGCTCAGTCGGTTAGAGCACGCGTCTCATAAGCGCGGGGTCGGCGGTTCGAGTCCGCCCTCCGGCACCATTTCCCCCGAATCGGAGTCAAAGCGATCAGGGCGTGGCCGCAGCAGGCGGTGCGGACGCATGATCCGCCCCGCAGGAGGCGTGCGCCACCGGTCCGATGAAGGCTCTCCAGCAGCGCGTCAGGCGCACGATCCGGCGGCACGCACTGTGTCCGGCCGGGACGCGTGTGCTGGCGGCGGTGTCGGGAGGGTCCGACTCGGTCTCGCTGGTCCGGCTCCTCCTCGACCTGTCAGGCACCGGCGGGTTCCAACTGGTCGCCCTGGGCCACGTGCATCACGGCCTCCGGGAGACGGCCGGACGGGATGAAGCCTTCTGCCGTGCCCTTGCCGAGCGGCTGGAGCTGCCTCTGCTCACCCGGCGCGCGGACGTCCGCGGACTCGCCGAGAGCCAGAGGCTGTCGCTCGAGGACGCGGCACGCCGGCTGCGGTATGCGGCCCTCGGCGAGATGGCCGACGAGGCGGGAGCGGACCGGATCGCGGTGGGGCATACGGAGGACGACCAGGCCGAGACCGTGCTCCTGAAGCTGATGCGTGGGGCGGGGACCACGGGCCTCGCCGGCATCTATCCGCGCCGGGAGCGCGTGATTCGGCCCTTGATCGATGTAGCGCGGAGCGACTTGCGGTCGTATCTGCGTGCACGCGGCGAGCACTGGGTGGAGGACGAGACCAACGACGACCGGTCGAACCCCCGCAACCGGGTCCGCCATGTGGTGCTGGACGCGCTCGAGCAGGCCGGCGGCGGCAACGTCCGGTCGGCGCTGGCCAGGGCCGCGGCGCTCCTGCGCGAGGACGCGGAATGGCTCGACGAGCTGGCCGCGGCGCAGATGGCGATGCTGGCCACGAGCTGCGACGACGGCCTGTCCCTCGACGTGGCCGGCCTTCAGGCGGCCGCGCTTCCAGTCCGGCGGCGTGTGGTGCTCCGGGGGCTGCGGGCCGTGGCGGGCGGACGTGAAGTGGGCCTCGAGCACGTGGAGATGGTGTTGGCGGTGCTGGCCGGAACCGCGCGCGGAGCCGATACCCCGGGGAGCCGGGTGGAGCGTCGGCGCGGCAGGCTGCTCTTGCGGCAGCAGGGGATTTTGACGAAGTGATACTCTTGTTCCTTACCCTGTCTGGAGGGAAGTCTTGAACTCAACGATGAAGAGTCTGGTGTTCTGGATGGTCCTCGTCGTCGTCGGGGTGCTCGTCTGGAACTTCTCCACCCAATTCCAGACCGGGCAGAAGCCCTTGAGCTTCAGCGAGTTCATGACCTCCGTGGATGCGGGTCAGGTGGCTCGCGTCACGATTACGGGCAACGAGATCACCGGCGTCACGACGGGGACGGAAAACTTCCGTACGTACGCCCCGCCCCAGTACGAGGGCCTGGCCAACAAGCTCATCGAGCGTGGCGTGGTCGTCACGGCCCGTGAGCCGGCCGCCAGCCCCTGGGCCACGCTGTTGTACTCCTGGGCGCCGATCCTGCTGATGATCGGCTTCTGGATCTTCTTCATGCGGCAGATGCAGAGCGGCGGCAACAAGGCGCTGTCGTTCGGCAAGAGCAAGGCGAAGCTGTCGTCGAGCGCCCAGAAGAAGGTGACGTTCAAGGACGTGGCCGGCGTGGACGAGGCCAAGGACGAGCTCCAGGAAATCATCGAGTTCCTGCGCGAGCCCCAGAAGTTCCAGAAGCTCGGCGGCCGCATCCCGAAGGGCGTGCTCCTGATGGGCCCCCCCGGAACGGGCAAGACCCTGCTGGCCCGCGCCGTGGCGGGTGAAGCCAACGTGCCGTTCTTCTCGATCAGCGGGTCCGACTTCGTCGAGATGTTCGTCGGGGTGGGCGCGTCGCGCGTGCGCGACCTGTTCGAGCAGGGCAAGAAGAACGCCCCCTGCATCGTGTTCATCGACGAAATCGACGCCGTGGGCCGTCACCGTGGCGCGGGTCTCGGTGGCGGGCACGACGAGCGGGAGCAGACGCTCAACCAGCTGCTCGTCGAGATGGACGGGTTCGAGTCGAACGAGGGTGTCATCCTCGTGGCGGCCACCAACCGGCCCGACGTGCTCGACCCGGCGCTCCTGCGCCCGGGGCGCTTCGACCGCCGGATCGTGGTCAACCGTCCCGACGTGAAGGGCCGCGAGGGCATCCTGTCGGTGCACACCAAGAAGATCCCGCTCGGAGACGACGTGGATGTGGCCGTGCTGGCCCGCGGCTCCTCGGGCTTCTCCGGTGCCGACCTGGCGAACCTGGTGAACGAGGCCGCGCTCAATGCCGCCCGCTACAACCAAAAGGTCGTCCGGATGGCCGACTTCGAGTACGCCAAGGACAAGGTCCTGATGGGCGCCGAGCGCCGCTCGATGATCATCAGCGAAGGGGAGAAGCGGGTGACGGCCATTCACGAGGCCGGCCACGCGCTGCTCACGGTCCGGTTGCCGTACGCCGACCCGATTCACAAGGTGACCATCATCCCGAGGGGCATGGCGCTCGGGCTGACGATGCAGCTGCCGGTCGACGAGAAGCACAACTACTCGCGCGAGTACCTGCAGGACCAGATCGCCATCCTGCTGGGCGGCCGTATCGCCGAGCAGATCACGATTGGCAGCGTCACGACCGGAGCCGGCAACGACCTCGAGCGGGCCACCGAGCTGGCGCGCAAGATGGTCTGCGAGTGGGGCATGAGCGATGCGATGGGGCCGCTCACCTTCGGCAAGAAGGAGGAGCAGATCTTCCTCGGCCGCGAGATCGCCCAGCATCAGGACTACAGCGAGGACACGGCGCTGCGCATCGACCAGGAGGTGAAGCGCTTCGTGACCGACAACTACGACCGGGCCCATCAAGTGCTCGTCGAGCACAAGCCGCAGTTGATGGCGATGGCCGAGGCCCTCCTGGCCCGGGAGACGCTCGACGCCGATCAGGTGCGCCGGCTGGTGGATGGGTTGCCGCTCGACGACATCGCGCCCGCTTCCATGCCGACCGGCGGGTCGGACGGGGAGCAGCGCGAGCCGAACCGCGCGAAGGAACGCCCCTCGGCCATCGTGCCCCCGATTCCTCCCAGGCCGCTGACGCAGGAGTAGTCGGAAGACTCTTACCGGCCTTCGGGCTACCATCACGCCCGCCGGCGCCCCAGGCGCGGCGGGCGTTCGTCTTTCTGCATGTACCCACGACGACGATTCTCAGTCAGGCTCCCCGGCGGCCGCCGCCTCGAGACGGGCCACCGCACGCTCGTGATGGGGGCGATCAACGTCACCCCGGACTCGTTCTCCGACGGTGGGCGCCTGCTCGACGCGGCCGCGGCCGTGGAGGCCGGCGTGCGGATGGAGGCCGAGGGCGCCGACATCATCGATGTCGGCGGGGAGTCGACGCGACCTGGTGCCCGTCCGCTCGATCCGGCCGTGGAGCTCGAGCGCGTGCTCCCCGTGATCGCGGGCCTCGCGTCGCGGGTCACGGTGCCGATTTCCGTCGATACCTACAAGGCCCGGGTGGCCGAGGCGGCGTTCGGCGCCGGCGCCACCCTCGTCAACGACATCAGCGGGCTCCGCTACGAGCCTCGCCTCGCCGAGGTGGTGGCCCGCTGCGGTGGCGGGCTGGTGCTCATGCACACGCGGGGGCGGTCGCGCGACATGTACCAGCAGGCCACCTATCTCGACGTGGTGGACGAGGTGCTCGACGAGCTCCGCGAGAGCATCGTGTTCGCCACCGACGCCGGCGTGCCCAGGGAGAGCCTGATGGTGGACCCCGGGCTCGGCTTCGCCAAGGAGGCGCCGCACAGTTACGAGGCGCTGGCCCGGCTGCACGAGTTCGGAGAGCTCGGCCTGCCGGTCGTGGTGGGGCCATCGCGCAAGTCGTTCCTCACGCGGGCCATCGGCCCCTCGGTGCCTCCCGCCGAGCGGGACTGGGCCACGGCCGCTGCCGTGTCGGCGGCGGTGATGGCCGGCGCGCACGTGGTGCGGGTGCATGCGGTGCGGGAGCTGGCGCAGGTCGTACGCGTGATGGACGAGATTCGGAGATATCATCGCGACTGACGCTCTCCCGGTCCCTCGCCGGGGCCGTGCCGGGACATGAACCTGCTCACCGATCTCCTCAACTGGCCAGCAGTGGGATGGTGGGACCTGCTCGACGTCGCGCTGGTCTCCTTCCTCATCTACGAACTGCTGCTGCTCATCCGGGGCACCCGTGCGGCCCAGATGGCGCTCAGCGGCGCGTTCCTGCTCGCCCTCTTCTTCCTGTCACGCTGGCTGGAACTGGAGACCGTGAACTGGGTGATCCGCAACATGGCGGGCTACGTCGTGTTCGCGGTGATCGTCCTGTTCCAGGCCGACATCCGTCGGGCCCTCGCGCACTTCGGCCGTGCGCCGTTCTCGAAGTACTTCGCGCGGCAGACGAGCACCAAGGAGGCGATCGAGGAGGTCGTTGCCGCCGCCTCCGCCCTGTCCCACCGCCGGATCGGTGCCATCATCGTGATCGAGCGGCAGATCGGGCTGCGCAACTACATCGAGGGCGGCATCCCGCTCGACGCGGTCGTCACCTACGACCTGCTGTTCAGCATCTTCCAGCGGGAGTCGCCCCTGCATGACGGCGCCGTGATCATCCAGGCCGATCGCGTGGCGGCGGCCGCCTGCTTCCTGCCGCTGTCGGTGAACCCGCTGGTGAGCCGCGAACTCGGCACGCGGCACCGCGCCGCCCTTGGCCTCACCGAGGAGAACGACGCGGTGGCCGTCGTCGTGTCCGAGGAGAACGGCGTCATCTCCCTGGCGCTCGGCGGCGCGCTCGAGCGCGGACTGTCGGCGGACGTCCTCCGTGAGCGGTTGCGCGCCCTGCTGCGGCGCAACGCGCCCGCCCGTGTGGTGCCCGCCGACGACGCTGACGACGGAGGGGGCCGATGACCATCCGCATTCCCTATCTGGGGCTGAAGGTCGTGTCGGTGGCCCTGGCGGCGCTGCTGTGGCTCACCGTGTCGAGTGACCAGAGCGTCGAACGCGCGCTGCGCATTCCGGTGGAACTGATCAATCTGCCCCCGCAACTCGAGGTGGTGGGCGATACGCCCGATGTCGTCGAGGTGCGTGTCCGGGGCGGTTCGACCGTGCTGGCCGACCTGGCGCCCGGGGCGCTCGTCGCGGTGCTCGATCTGCAGGCGGCCCGGCCGGGCCGGCGCCTGTTCCACCTGACGGGCGCCGACGTTCGGACGCCGTTCGGGGTCGAGGTGGTCCAGTTGATGCCGGCGACGGTTCCCCTGGTCTTCGAACTCTCCGAGAACAAGGTCGTGCCCGTCGTGCCCCAGGTGGAGGGGGAACCGGCCGACGGCTTCAGGCGCGTGTCGCTCGTCGTGGAGCCGGCCATGGTGGCGATCACCGGTCCGGCCACGGCCGTGCGGGAGGTGACCGAGGCCATCACCGAGCCGGTGTCCATCGCCGGGGCGACGAGCACGGTACTGGATACGGCCACCGTGGGGGTGACGGATCCCACCGTCAGGCTGGTTACCCCGCAGGCTGCCCGCGTGACGGTGGTCATCGTCCCGACCGCTCCAGAGCCGCCCGACGGGAAGGACACGAAGGACGACGCGGGAGCAGACGCCACCGGCGGCCGGGGTGCGGCCAGTGGCACCCTACCCGGCGATGCCTCGCGCCGGCCGGGCTTCTGAGTCTGGAGCCGGACCGCGCGCGGGTCTGGTCGCCAAACCCAGGTCCGGGGGTCAGGTAATCGAGCGTCGTGAATCCGGCACTGAGCCGGGTGCGGCACCGGGCGCGTCGCAGGATGGCCCCGCAGACGCCCTCATACCCGGGCAGACGCAACCGATAGGAGAGTCATGAGTCGTTTTTTCGGCACGGATGGCGTGAGGGGGCGGGCAGGTGTGGCCCCACTCGATGTGGC
>JABFRY010000311.1 GCA_013140955.1 Acidobacteriota bacterium | reverse complement strand
GCTGGTGACGCACCCGGAGCAGGGCTTCGTGCCGCTCGGTCTCGACACGGCCGCGCGCCGGACGTCCCGGCCCTCAGGCCGCGGGGCGGTGCTCATGCGCGACCGACGCGGACACTTGTGGGTCGGCACACTCGGCCAGGGGCTGTGGCGCGTGACCGACCCCGGCCGCCCCGATGCGGAGGTGGAGCGCGCGACGGTCCTGACGGGCCTGCTGAGCGACGGCGTCTTCTCGGTGTTCGAGGACTCGGAGGGCAACATCTGGGCGGGCACCACCGAAGGCCTGAACCGCCTCACCCCGCATACGGCGACGCCGATCACCGGGCTGGGCGTCGTGTCGTCGCTGGCACTGGGGCCGGACGGGGCGGCGTGGGCGGGCAGCACCGACGGTCTGTTCCGCATCGGCTCCGCGGCCACCGGCGGTACGGACGTCCGAGAGGTGCTGCGCCTCGACCGCGTCTCGACCATGCAGATGGACCGGCAGGGTGCGCTCTGGCTGGCCGACCATCATGGGCTGGCGCGCGTGTCGGGCGGGCGCGTCATGCGAGTGCCCGTGTCGGGAATTCCCGCGCGCGTGCGCTCGATCGCGTTCGATACCAACGGGCATGTGTGGCTCACGGGCGCAGACGGCACCGTCGCGACGTGGGATGGCCGCACGCCCCACGCCGCGGCCGTCTCCGTCCCGTCCCTGGCGGCGTTCGCGATCGTGGACGCGTCGGGCACCCTGTGGGCGGCCCTCCGCTCGGGCGGGGTCGCCCGTGTCGGTCCGTCGGGCACACGCGTCTACGGGCCTGCGCACGGGCTGCCGCACAGCACCGTGAACTCACTCGTCCAGGATCACCACGGGCGTCTCTGGGTGGCCGGCGACCGTGGCCTCAGCCGCTTCCACGCCGAGACCGACCGCTTCCAGACCGTTGACGAGGGCCAGGGGCTGCTCCACCGACGCGTGGTGGCGCTCGTCGAGGACGACCAGGGGCGTCTCTGGCTGGGCCTGTCCGAGTACGGCCTCATTCGCATGGCGCCGGAGGAATTCGACCGGGCCGTGCACGACCGGACCTATCAGGTGCGCTACGAGCACCACGACACGACGGGCGGCGTGGCCGGCGTGCCCATTGCGCTGAACAGCCGCAATGCCGCCCGCGGGCCGGACGGACGTCTGTGGTTCGTGACCGGCCGTGGCCTCACGGTGGTGGATCCGCGCGCCGACCGCACGGCCACAGCGCCGACGCGGGCGCGGGTCGCCGCAGTCTTCGCCGACGAGCGGGAGCTGGAGCCCCTGGGTGGCCTGGCGCTCCAGGCGGACGTCGCGATGCTGCGCATCGACTACACGGCGCTGAGCCTCACCTTCCCCGAGCGCATGCGCTTCCGCTACCGCCTCGAGGGCTTCTCCGACGACTGGGTGGACACGGGCACACGGCGGCAGGCGATCTTCACCAACCTGCGTCCAG
Organism: Acidobacteriota bacterium; assembly: GCA_013140955.1. GTDB lineage: Bacteria > Acidobacteriota > Vicinamibacteria > Vicinamibacterales > UBA2999 > JABFRY01. Next base: position 3,070 of record JABFRY010000311.1, on the reverse strand, counting down.
GCGAGTATCGCTTTCACCTGCAGGCGCGGGCCAACGACGGCGACTGGCGCGACGCAGACGCCAGTCTCGGGCTGCTGGTGGAGAGCCACCTCTATCAGACGCTCCCGTTCCGCATCGGTGTGCTGGCGCTGGTGGGCCTCGTCGGATGGGCCGTGTGGTCCAGCCGCGTCCGCACGGTCCGCCGCGAGCTTGCCCTCATCTTCTCTGAGCGCATGCGACTGGCCCGAGACCTGCACGACACGCTGCTCCAGAGCCTGGTCGGCGTGTCGCTGCAGCTCCACGCCGTGGCGACCGGACCGGGGCTCGGCCCCGATGAGCGTACGCACCTGACGCGCATCCGGCGATCGGTGGACGGCTACATCCGCGAAGTGCGAGCCTCCATCCGCGACCTCCGGTCGCCGGCGCACGTCGCCGAAGACCTGTCGCACGCCCTCGAGCGCACGGTGCATCACGCCGTGGCCGGCGCGGGCGCGCGCGTGGAGCTCGAGGTCGTCGGCGACACGGCTACGCTCGGGGCCAGGGTCAGGACCCACCTGCTCCGCATCAGCCACGAGGCCGTTTCGAACGCCGTGCGGCACGGGGGCGCCTCGTACGTCGCCGTACGGCTGGCGGTGGCCGGCGAGGCCGTGCACCTGCAGGTGTCCGATGACGGATGCGGCTTCGACGCCGGCCTCGTCCGCACCGGCGACACCGAGCACTTCGGCATCTCCGGCATGCGGGAACGGGCAGAGGACCTGGGGGGCCACCTGACGGTGGCGACCCGACCGGGGATGGGCACCCTCGTGGACGCCGTGGTCCCGGTGCGGGTGCCGGCATGAGCACGGCACCTCCGGCGCGCATCCGCATCCTCTGCGTGGACGACCATCGCGTCGTGCGCGAGGGGCTCACGCTCATCATCAATCGGGAGCCCGACCTCGAGGTGGTCGCCTCGGTGTCCACCGGAGAGGAGGCCATCGTCCAGTTCGAACGGACGCGCCCCGACATCACGCTGATGGATCTGCAGATGCCGGGCATCTCCGGGGTGGACGCCATCCGCGCCATCCGCGCCACCACACCCGCGGCCCGCGTGATCGTGCTGACCATGTACCAGGGCGACGAGGACATCTACCGGGCCATCGATGCCGGGGCCGCCACCTACCTCCTGAAGGACATGCTGGCCGACGACATCCTGCACGTCATCCGGGCCGTGCACCAGGGCGAGCGCCCGATGCCGCCGCAGGTGCGGCTGCGGCTCGACGAGCGGGCGGGCGGCCCGCGCCTCACGCCGCGCGAGCGCCAGGTCCTGGAACTGATCTGGCTGGGCGCGAGCAACCGGGACGTGGCGTCACAGCTCACGATCAGCGAGGAGACGGCCCGGGTCCACGTGAAGAACATCTTCGGCAAGCTGGGCGTGGCCGACCGGACGGCTGCGGTGCACGTGGCGCTCCGCCGGGGCATCCTGCACGTCTCGTAGGGGCGCTCAACAGGACGAGTCGTACCGTCGCTGCATCTCGTCCGCCGTCATGGGCGCAATCTGGTGCCCCACGTTCCAGCGGTGACCGGACGGATCCCGGACGACACCGGAACGCTCGCCGTAGAACTGGTCCCGTGGCGCCATGTCGAGCGTGGCGCCGGCGTCCACCGCACGCTGGATCACGGCGTCGCAATCGTCCACGTGCAGGTGGATGCTGGCGGTCGTCATGCCCAGCGTGACCGGTGCCTGCAGGCCGAGCTCCGGGTACTCCTCCGACAACATGAGCGTCACGCCGCCCAGCCGGACTTCGGCGTGGCCAACGCGCCCTGTTCCAGGCTCGACGAGACGCAACGTCTCCTCGGCGCCGAACGCGCGGGTGTAGAACGCGATGGCTTCGGCGGCATCCTTCACGCACAAGTACGCAAACAGTTCGTGAACCATGTCGTCACTGTACGCTCGACGTCACCGGCCGTCTTGAAGAATTCTGACGTGATGGGCTGCCTCGGGCCGCGCCCGGAGATACGCGGTGGGTGTCACGCCCGTGATCGCCGTGAACTCGCGCACCAGGTGCGCCTGATCGCTGAAGCCTGCGGCAAGGGCCAGCTCGTCCCAGGGCGCCGAGCCGATTCGTGGCAACAGACGTCTCAGGCGGCGCACCCGCAAGAACCGCTTCGGTGAGAGACCCATGGCCTGCCGGAACTCCGTGGCGACGGTCCGGTGGCTGAAACCCGTGGCTGCCACGATTGCGGCCACCGCGTCGGTGCCGCGCGCGGCCTGCAGTGCCAGCGCCACGGCCGGATGCAGGGGCCGCACGCAGGTCAGCCGGGCCGCGATCGCGGTTTCGAGGAGATCCAGCTGCGCGGCCGGCGTGGCCGATTCGAGGAGCCGTTGCCGAAGACGCGCCACGTCGGCGGTCAGCCACAGGTCGTCGAGCGCGAGATGATGCCGGGCCAGGTGGGACGCGGGCACACCGAACAGCGCCACCGCCGCCGCCGGGTGCAGCTGCACCCCGACCGCGCGGGTCGACTCGCACACATCCTTGACGTGGAAGACGTCCCGGGGCCCGGCCACGACGGCATGACCGAACGTCCGGCCGACGGCGTCGTGGCGGCCGGCGAAGATCCGTACCGGCGCTTCGACGAGGCGCACGACCAGGTGCATCTCCCCGGTGGGAATCGCGTGCTCGCGGGTGCCCGCCACGTGCGAGCCATCGGTGGACGCCACCCACAGGCTGCGCACCAGGGGACGCAGGTCGGGACGCGGACGTCGCATCAGGGACGGCATGGCCAGCGATGCCCACGCTATCCCGGAACCGCCGCCCCCGCAATCGCCCGGCCGCCATACTCTGTGCCGTGGGCGCCGCCAGCTTGCGCGTGATGCACCGGCCGAAGTAGTACTCACGGTGCCCGTGCGCGTCATGCCCCCCCTTCCGTTCGATGCTCCGCGTCTTCATCTCGTCCACGGCTGAGGACCTGAAGGCGTGGCGGCTCGCCGCCCGCGACGTCGTGCTCGACCTGCAGTGGCATCCGGAACTGCTGAACGAGCACGGCGGGGCCGACACGCGGCCCACGGTGGCCATGTGCCGCGAGCGCCTGGCCAGCTGCGATCTCGTGGTGC
>JABFRY010000066.1 GCA_013140955.1 Acidobacteriota bacterium | reverse complement strand
GCGCCGGCCCACAGCATCTCGGCGGGGACCCAGACCATGTGGGCCGGCGCCAGCAGCGCCAGGAACGCAGCCCACGTCAGGCGGGGGCCGGCCAGGTTGTACGCTCCGTCCAGGTCGCGCTCCACCACGGATACGACGAAGCGGGCGACGTCCCGTGCGTCCACCACCTGCAGGTGGTCGGACCCGTCGCCGGGCGCGAGCATGTCGCCCCCCTGTCGGGCGCGCTGCACCCAGTAGGGATAGCGGCCGGTGGGATCGTGGGGACCGGCCACGATCTGCGGCCGCAGCAGGGCCGACTGGCGGCCGAAACGGGCCTCGATCAGGTCCTCGCACGCCACCTTCAGCGGCCCGTAGGTCTCGCCGGTGATCTCGGTCTCGTGATCGGGCGCTGGGGCCATGCGGGGGTAGGTCTCGAGCACGGGACCGTCATCGAGATCCCCATAGACGCTCACGGTGCTCACGAAGACGTACCGGCCGACACGGCCGTGCAGGGCCTCGACCGCCGGCCGGACCTGTGCCGGCATGTAGCCGTTCACGTCCACGCAGGCGTCCCACGTGCGGCCCTCGAGTGCGCCGAGCCCGGCCGCACCACCGTTCCGGTCGCCACGCAGGCGCTCGACCGCCGCCGGCAGGTCGTCCGGCGTGCGCCCGCGGTTGAGCACCGTGACGGCGTGGCCGGCCGCCACGAGCGCCTCGACGACGTGCCGCCCCACGAACCGGGTTCCGCCGAGGACGAGCACGGACATCGACACGCTCCGGAGGATGGTGCGCCGTCGCCTACACGTGCGGCAGGCGCTCGGCGGCGAGCAGGTGGTCGAGCCAGGCGTTCGAGAGCTTCTCCTGCACGGTGTTCTGCCGCAGCCGCGCGTTGAGGTTCGCGAAGTCCACGACGTCCATGTGCTGGTCCTGGTTGAAGCACGAGAAGATGAACTCCTCGCGTCCGGTGGCCGGATCCACGTGCCGCTGGAGGCACTGCGCGCAGACCTCCTTCATCATGCACTGCATCGGCGAGTTGATGCTGGCGATGCCGACGTGCTGGGGCCTGATGAAGGGCGCGAGCGCACCGGTGCGCGCCGCGTGCACGGCCGCCATCATGCGATCGGAACCGATGGCGATGATGCGGGTCACGTCGCGCAGGGACACGAGGGGCTCGCCGAGCTGGCCGCTGGCGTAGGCCACCATCGCCTGCACGATGTTGCCCCGGAAGTGGGAGTCCTGGGGACGGCCAGGCGCGATCTCCACGCCCGTGTCGGTGCTCCAGATCACCTGGTCGGTGCCCGACTCGATCTCCTCGCGCTTGAAGAGGTCTTCCCCCTTCTTGTAGCCGGCGAAGTACACGACGCGGTTGCCGGCCTCGCGCAGGGCCTTGGCGATCGAGAAGAGGACGGCATTGCCGAGTCCGCCGCCGGCCAGCAGCACGCTTTCCCCGCGCGGAACCTCGGTGGGCGTGCCGGTGGGGCCCATCACGACCACCGGCTCGCCCGGCCTGAGGTAGGCGCACAGCCGGCTCGACACCCCCAGTTCCAGCGTGATGAGCGACAGCAGGCCGCGCTCGCGGTCCACCCACGCACCGGTGAGCGCGATGCCCTCCATGAGCAAGGGCTGGCCCTCGCCGACCCCGGCCCTGGGCGCGAGCGCCTCGAAGTTCTGCAGGCGATAGAACTGGCCGGGGTGGAAGTGCCGGGCCGCCGCGGGCGCACGCACCACCACCTCCACGATCGTGGAGGTGAGGCGCTCGACACGCTCCACGCGGGCGAGCAGCTGGTCGTCGAGTCCGGTCACGAGCTGCCGCCAGGCGGCGTCGCGCGCAGGCTGGCCGGCGACATCGAGGCCGGCATCGGCGTCCTCGAAGAGCGCAACCACGTGCCGGTAGCCATCCTTGGCCGAGGCCATGGCCTTCACCACGTTGCCCGCATAGCGCGGGTGGTTGTCACCGTAGTACGAGATGAGACGGCCCCCGTGGTTGTACGAGGTGAAGAAGCCCTCCGGGTCGGGCGCGAGCACGGGTCCCTCGGGCGACGCGTCCGCGCGAAAGCCCTGGAAGAAGCGTCCGCGCCCGTCGAGCGCGAACGTGCCCGGCTGCTCCTTCTCGTACATCGTGTTCGGGGAGGTGCCGGCGGCCACGAGGATGGTGCGCGCGGGCAACTCGACCCGGCCGCCACCGCCCCGCTCGCACACCAGGGCACGCGCGTGCTCGAACTCGTCGGTGAGGATCTCCTTGGGCTCGAGGCCCTCGGCGAACCAGATGCCCTCCTCGAGCGCCTTGGTCACTTCCTCGTGGTTCAGGCGGTAGGCCGGGGCGTCGGTCATCTTCTTGCGGTACGCCAGCGTGACGCCGCCCCATCCCCGCACGAGGGGCACGAAGTCGGGGGCTTCGCCGGCCGCGTCGGCGCGGGCGCGCTCGGCCCGCACGGCCCGGCCGTGGAGGAGGAACTCGTCGAGGATGACCTGCTCCTCGCGGTCGTACAGGGCCCGCACGGCCGCCTCGCCCCGCTCGATGACGAGCGCTTCGTAGCGCTCGAGCGTCTTCTCCACCTGGAGCGGGTAGTACGCGAAGAGTTCGGTCGCCGTGTCGATGCCCGTGAGCCCGCCGCCGATCACGACGGCCGGGAGCCGGGCCTGCAGGTTCGGCAGGGCGTCGCGCTTGAAGGCGCCGGTGAGCTGCAGGGCCATCAGGAAGTCGCTGGCCTTGCGCACGCCGCGCACCAGGTTGCGCTTCATGTCGATGACGGTGGGCTTGCCGGCGCCGGCCGCGATGGCGATGTGGTCGAATCCGTGTGCCCAGGCATCGTCGATCGGCAGCGTCCCGCCGAAGCGGATCCCGCCGTAGATGCGGAGGCGGTCGCGGCGCGCCAGGGTCAGGTGCAGCAGGGTGAGGAAGTTCTTGTCCCACCGCACGGTGATGCCGTACTCGGACACGCCGCCGAAGCCCTCGAGCACGCGCCCGTCGAGGGGGCGATAGATGTCGTCCCAGCGCTCGACCGGTGCGGGCGGCGCGGCGTCGGTGCCGGTGAGCGCCTCGGGCAGGGGCTCGATCTTGAGCCCGTCGATCGCCACCACCCCGAAGCCCTCGTTGAGCAGGTAGTGCGACAGCGTGTAGCCGGCCGGGCCCAGGCCCACGACCAGCACGTTGCGGCCGTTGTAGGGGAGCGCGTACGGGCGGCGCACGTTGAGCGGGTTCCACCGCGTGAGCAGGCCGTAGATCTCCACGCCCCACCGCAGCTTGAGCACGTCGGTGAGCACACCCGTCTCGATCTGCGGGATGTTCACCGGCTCCTGCTTCTGGTAGATGCAGGCCTTCATGCAGTCGTTGCAGATGCGGTGGCCGGTGCCGGGGCACATCGGGTTGTCCACCGTGACGATCGCCAGCCCGCCGACCGGATCGCCGGCCTTGCGGAGCAGGTGCATCTCCGAGATCTTCTCGTCGAGGGGGCAGCCCGCCAGCGTGATGCCGAGCGGATTGGCAACGAGCGCGCCGGTCTTGTCGCGCAGGCCCTTCGAGCACGAATCCTTGTCGCGCTCGTGGCACAGCACGCAGTAGTGCGTCTCGCTCAGCACCTCGGGTGCGCTCCACCGCGTGTCGGTGAGCCCGAACCCGTCCCGCCGCCGCAGGTGGCTGTCGGGCCCGGCGATGGCCTCGGGCAACGCCGCCTTCGGCCGCTCGATCTGCACGAGGTGCTGGTAGTCGAGCGTCTCGGGAAACCGGAAGACCACCCACGACCGGTACGCCCGGTCGTGCAGCCGGACGGCACACCACCGCCGCACCGCGTCGATCGCCGCGGCTACCGAGGCCTTGGTGGTCTCGTCGCCGCCGTCACGGGCGGCCGCCTCCTCGTCGAGCAGGCGGCAGCCGGCCGTGGCCAGCGCCAGTTCCTCGCCGAGCGTCACCAGCGGCTGGACGAGGCGCTCCACCAGGGCCGAGTCCTCGGCGGCCAGCGTCACGTGCGCACCGCCCTTGAGGAGCGGCAGCACGCGCTTGCGCACGAAGTCGATCTTGAACCGGAAGAGCGGGTCGAGCCCCTCGGTCCCCGCGCGCAGCGCCGCGGCTTCCTCCTCCACGCCGAACAGCGCCGTGACGAAGCGGCTCACGTGCGGCGCCATGTGCACCACGAGATCCGACACCTCGAGCGGCGACCGGGGCGCGTCCGGGTCGCGCCGGTACGCGTCCCAGCGCGCCCAGAGGTCGGTGTCGCGGGCCTCTACGTCACGACAGAAGACGTCGTAGAGATCCTTGAGGCGCGGGGCGGCGTGCAGGTCGGCGTACGTGAACCCTGGGATGCCGAGCGGCATCGCGGCGGCGGTCTGTGACATGGGCGCTGTGGCTCGGGAAATACGGAGCGGAACCTCTGAAACGTACGCCGAAGCGACAGAGGGAGTCAAACACCGGAAGGCCGGCTGGCGAAGGCCGGCGGCCAACGGGCCCAGGGCGCAGCCGGTTGGCAGGCGCCACCTGAAGTCGCCGCGGCCCGGTGGCTGGCCGTCAGCAGCCCGCGCAGCGCCCGCAGCTCGCACCGGAC
>JABFRY010000331.1 GCA_013140955.1 Acidobacteriota bacterium | reverse complement strand
GGTTCTCGGCGGCGAGCCAGGGCGCGATCACCGCGGCGCAGCTGGAGGCGCGTCCGGTGATGCGCGCCGGCGAGGTGCTCGAGACCGTGCCCGGCATGGGCATCAGCCAGCACAGTGGCGAGGGTAAGGCCAATCAGTACTACCTGCGCGGCTTCAACCTCGATCACGGCACCGACTTCTCGATGACGGTGGCTGGCGTCCCGGTGAACATGCCGACAGGCGCACATGCGCACGGCTATGCCGACGCCAACTTCCTCATTCCGGAACTCGTGAGCGGCGTGCAGTTCAAGAAGGGGCCCTACTTCGCCGACGAAGGCGACTTCTCGGCCGCGGGCGCGGCCACGGTCAGCTACGTCAACGTGCTGACATCCCCGCTCCTCGTCCTGAGCGGCGGGTCCCAGGGATGGGGCCGCCTTCTGGCCGCAGCCTCGCCGCAGGTGCGGGGCGGAAGCCTCCTCGGCGCGGTGGAACTGAATTTCAACGACGGCCCGTGGGAGCGGCCCGACGGCCTCCAGAAGGTGAACACCGTGCTCCGGTACAGCCGGGGCGATGCGCGCAACGGGCTCTCGCTGAGCGGCATGGGGTACTGGGCCGACTGGCGCTCCACCGATCAGGTGCCACGTCGCGCCATCGACGACGGGCGCATTTCGCGGTTCGGCCTCATCGACCGGAGCGACCAGGGACAGGCCAATCGCCAGAGCCTCGCGCTCGAGGTACAGCGATCGAGCGGCCCGGCCTCGCTTCGCGCGACGGGCTTCGTCCTGCGGAACAGCCTCAACCTCTTCTCGAACTTCACCTACTTCCTCGACGATCCCGTGCGAGGCGACCAGTTCGAACAGGCGGAGCGTCGCGTCGCCGCCGGCGGGCGGGTCACCTACCGGCGTCTGGGGCACCTGGGCTCCCGCCACACGGAGAGCGCGGCCGGCGTCCAGCTCCGGCAGGACTGGCTCGATCCCGTCGGGCTCTATCGCACCACCCAGGCCGTCCGCTTCGCGACGACCCGTGAGGACGAGGTGAGCCAGGGCATGCTGGGCGCGTACGCGCAGACCGAGGTGGAATGGCATCGGTCCCTGCGCACCACCATCGGCCTCCGCGCAGACGTGTACCGGCATGACGTCTCCTCCCACACGAGCGCCAACTCCGGCAGCGGCAGTACCGCGATGGTGAACCCCAAGTTCACGGCCGTCCTGGGTCCCTGGAGCGGCACGGAGTTCTATGTGAACGCGGGCGGCGGCTTCCACAGCAACGACGCGCGCGGGGCCGTGATTGCCGTGGACCCGTCCACCGGCGAGACCGCCGAGCCCGTCACGCCGCTCGTTCGCGCCACCGGTGCGGAGGTAGGCCTCCGGACGGTGGCGATTCCGGGGGTCCAGTCCACCGTGTCGGTCTGGTATCTCGGGATCGCGTCCGAGCTGCTCTTCGTGGGCGATGCGGGCACGACCGAGGCCGGACGGCCAAGCCGCCGCATCGGCCTGGAGTGGTCCAGCTATGCACGCCTGCGCCCGTGGCTCGTCGTGGACGGCGACGTGGCCTTCACGCAGGCCCGCTTCGCCGACGACGACCCCGCGGGCACGTTCATCCCCGGGGCGCTCGACCGCGTCGTCTCGGCCGGGGTGACCGTGGAGCCGGCCCGGCGCCTGTTCGGCAGCCTCCGCGTCCGGCACTTCGGGCCGCGCTCCCTCATCGAGGACAACAGCCAGACCTCACGCAGCACGACGATCTGGAACGCCGAAGCCGGCTTCGCATTGTCGCCGCGCGCGCGGCTCGTGCTCGAGGGCTACAACCTCTTCGACGCCGCCGCATCGGACATCGACTACTTCTACGCGTCCCGCCTGCCCGGCGAGCCCGAGGAGGGGATCGAGGACATCCACACGCACCCCGCGATTCCGCGCGCGCTGCGGGTCGGCGTGCGCTTCTCGTTCTGACCGGGGCACCGGTCCGTCAGGGCGGACCGTCACGACTCGCGTGCGCGCCGCATCCACTTGGCGGCCTCGACCGCCATCAGGGCGCCCGAGGAGACCACCAGCGTCACGAGCAGTTCGCCCGCGGTCAGCGGCTCGGTGCGGAAGATCGGGTTGAGGGCGGGCACGTAGATCGTGGCCATCTGCAGCAGGAATGTCACCGCCACCGCCAGCAGCAGCCAGGGGTTCGAGAACAGCCCGATCCGCAGGAGCGACTGCCGCTCCGACCGCATGGCCATCACGTTGCCGAGCTGCGACAGGCAGAGGACGGTGAACGCCATCGTCTGCCAGTGCGCCAGGCCGCGTGCGGTCGCCCATGCCTGGACGGCGAGGACCAAACCGCCCAGCAGCAGGCCGACCCAGGCGATCTGCAGCGCCATCCCCCCGGCGAAGACGCTCTCGTCGGGTGGACGGGGTCGCCGCTGCATGATGTCCGGCTCGGCCGGTTCACCCGCCAGGGCCAGCCCCGGCAGCCCGTCGGTCACCAGGTTGATCCAGAGGATGTGCACCGGCAGGAGCGGGATCGGCAGTCCAACCAGCGGCGCGAGGAAGATCGCCCAGATCTCCCCGGCATTGCTCGTCATCGTGTAGCGGATGAACTTGCGCACGTTGTCGTAGATCCGGCGACCCTCGCGCACCGCGCCGACGATGGTGGCGAAGTTGTCGTCGAGCAGGATCATGGCGCTCGCTTCCTTCGCCACGTCGGTGCCGGTGATGCCCATCGCGATGCCGATGTCGGCGCGTCTGAGCGCCGGCGCGTCGTTGACGCCGTCGCCCGTCATGGCCACGCAGGCGCCGCGCGCCTGGAGGGCCGCCACGAGACGCAGCTTCTGGGCGGGCGCCACCCGCGCGAACACCCGTACCCGCGTCAGGCGCTCCCCGAGTGCCTCGTCGCTGAGGGCATCCACCTCCTCACCCGTCAGGACCGGAGCCTCGGCGGCGGCGATGCCGACGCGGGCCGCAATGGCCCTGGCCGTGAGGGGATGATCGCCCGTGATCATCACGGGCACGATGCCCGCCTCGCGGCACGTGGCCACGGCATCGGCCGCGGCCTCGCGCGGGGGATCGATGAGCCCGACGAGCCCCAGCAGCGTGAGGTCCCGCTCCACCGCGTCCGGCGACAGCGTCTCCCGGGAGAGCGTCTCCGGAAGCGAATCCCAGGAACGCTCCGCGACGGCCAGCACGCGCAACCCATCGGCCGCCAGACGGTCTGCCGCCGACAGGGCGGACTCCAGGTCCAGCGGATGCACGCCATCGGCGCGTGCCTCACGGGTGCACTGCGCCAGCACGGCCTCGGCCGCGCCTTTCGTCCAGGCCGACACGCGGTCCCCGTCGCGATGGACGGTCGTCATGCACTTCCGCTCCGCGTCGAACGGCAACTCGGCGATCCGCGGGTGGCGTGACAGGAGGGCTCCGGCGTCGAGGCCGGCGGCCTCCGCCCCGGCCCGCAGGGCCACCTCGGTCGGGTCCCCCCCCAGCGTCCCGTCGGCCTGAGGACGCGCGTCGCTGTTGAGGATGCAGCCCAGCAGGAGCCGCTCCCAGGGCCCGTGCCCCCCGGGGGTGCCGGTGTCCACCCCGTCGCACCACCAGCGTTCCGTGCGCATGCGGTTGTAGGTGAGGGTGCCGGTCTTGTCGGAGCAGATGTGCGTGACGGACCCGAGCGTCTCCACGGCCGGCAGCCGCCGCACGAGGGCCTGGCGCTGCACCATCCGCCGTGCGCCCAGGGCGAGCGCGATCGTCACCACCGCCGGCAGCGCCTCGGGAATCGCCGCCACCGCCAGGCTCAGCGCGGTGAGGAACATCAGCAACGGAGGTTCGCCGCGCAGAAGGCCCGCGGTGAAGACCACGGCGCAGATGGCGAGCACGACGATCGCCAGGCGTCGTCCGAAGTCGGCCAGGCGCCGCTGGAGGGGCGTACGCGTCACGTCCCCGTCCAGGAGGGCGGCGATCCGCCCGAACTCCGTGTCAGGCCCCGTCGCCACGGTCACCCCGACCCCACGGCCGTAGGTGACGACGGTGCCCTTGTGCGCCATGTTGCGGCGGTCGGACACATGGGACACCGGGGCCACGAGCGGGTCGATCGTCTTCTCCACGGGCGCCGACTCGCCGGTCAGCGCACTCTCGTCGATCCGGACACGGGCCGCGTCGATGAGGCGCAGGTCCGCGGGCACGATCGTGCCCGCCTCGATGAGCACCACGTCTCCGGGCACGAGGCCGTCGGCTGGCACGGTGTCGACGGCGCCGCCGCGCCGCACCACGGCGGTGGGCGCCGCCATGGCCTGCAGGGCCTGCAGGGCCCGTTCGGCCCGGTATTCCTGGACGACACCAATGACGGCGTTCAGGACCACGATGGCCAGAATCGCCACCGCATCGGTGGCGTCGCCGATGGCGAGCGACACGCCGGCCGCGCCGAGCAGCACCAGGATCATGACGTCGGTGAACTGGCTGGCCAGCATCCGCACCACCGAGCGCCCGGGCGGCGCCGGCAGCGCATTGGGACCCTGCCGCGCCAGACGCGCGGAGGCCTCGGCGGGAGCCAGCCCTTCCTCGGACGTGCCGAGCTGTGCGAGCA
>JABFRY010000405.1 GCA_013140955.1 Acidobacteriota bacterium | reverse complement strand
GATCGGCGTGGACCAGATGCTGCCGGAGCACATCGGCCGTACCCTGGGTGCGGGCTCCGGCCAGCGCGCCAAGGACCCCGGGCAGGACGCGCACGTCGTCGTCGCGGAGCATCGTCAGCAGCCGCACCGAACCTCGCTGGTCGCCCAGCGCGGCCAGCGCCTGTGCCTGGGCCACCCGGACCGTCCAGTCCCGGTCGGGATCGAGACCCGACAGCGCCAGCAGAAAGGTGTCGGGGTCGGCGGCTGCCAACGCACGCATGGCGGCTCCCCGGACATCGGCAGCCCGGTCCCCGAGCAGGTCGAGCAGCACGTCGGTGGATTCGGTCCCCGGAGCCGCAGCCAGGCCCACGACGGCGTCGGCGCGCATGGAAGCCGGCAGAGCGGTGTCGACGGCCACGCGCGTGAGCGCCGTGACGGCCGTCGGGTCGGCGATGGCCGCGAGCGCGCGAACGGCCTGGACGACGACCGCCGGCGCGGCATTCCGGCTCTCTACGATCCGCACCAGAGCCGGCACACTGCCCGTGGCCCGCATCGCGCCGAGCCCCCGCGCTGCAAACGCCGCCGTGTAGCGCCCCGGGGTATCGAGCAGCGAGAGGAGTGCCGCGCTGCCGCGCGGATCCGGCACACGCTGCAGGCCGTAGGCGACGGGCCACCACGCGGACACCGGCTGCCCAGCCGCATCGAGCACGGCCGCGAACATGTCGTCGGCCGAGCCGAGCATGGCCAGCGCCTCGATGCCGAGCCGCACGGCATCTGCCGTCCCCTGCAGACCGACGACGTCGGCGTCGGGGTCGAGGCCGTTCAGCGCACCGGCCTGCACGTGCCTCCGTACGACGCCACCGATGGCCGCGGCGTCGGCGCGATCACCGATGCGGCCAAGCGCTTCCGCGGCCCGCCCCTGCACCACGGGCGACGAATCGTCGAGGGCCGCCAGCAGGGCACCGCGGGCCGACGGGTCCCCGATCAGCCCCAGGGAAAAGGCCGCCATCTGGCGCACCTCGGGATTCCCATCCGCGAGCAGACGCATCAGCGGAGACGCACCCTCGGCGATTCCTACCCGCCCGACCGCCAGCGCGGCGCGACGACGCACCCGGGCTTCGGCATCCGAGAGCAGCAGCACGAGGTCGCTGGGAGGAGTCGGTCCCAGGACCGCCTGGGCCCGCCCGGTGGCCGGCACGAGGACGGGCGCCCCGGGTGGATTCGGGTCGCGCAGGAGCCGGAGATTCTCGAGCCGGACGATCCAGTCGATCTTCTCCTCCCAGGTCACTTCCGTGACGACGGGAATCGCCGTGGGCGCAGTCGCACAGCCGGCGGCCAGGACGGCAAGCGCGAGAGAGAGGGTGCGAAGGATGGGGGAACCGGCGACGTGGAGCCCAGAGCGCACGCCAGGCACTCGACCCATGAGCATCGGGCGGGATGATAGCATGCGGGTGCAGCGTGCGGACTCGCGCGCGGCCTTCCCCGATGCCGTTCCAGTACATCGTCATCGAAGGCCCCATCGGGGCCGGCAAGACTGCGCTCGCCGAGCGGCTGGCCACCAGACTCGATGCGACGTCGGTGCTCGAGGAGACGGAGAATCCGTTCCTTGCAGACTTCTACAGCGGTCGACCCGGCTCGGCGCTGCAGGCACAGCTCTTCTATCTGCTCAACAGGCACCGCCAGCAGCTGGCCCTGCGGCAGGTCGATCTCTTCGCGCAGACACTGGTCAGCGACTACCTCTTCGACCGGGACAAGATCTTCGCGTATCTGAACCTGGACGACAACGAGCTCTTCATCTACCAGCGGCTCTTCGAACTGCTGGCGAAGGACGTTCCGCCACCCGACCTCGTCGTCTATCTGCAGGCGCCAAGCGAGATCCTCCTGCGGCGGCTTCGGGAACGGGAGCATCCCCCCGAGCACGACACCCCTGAGCCCGACGACCGGTACGTCCGCGAGGTCAACGACGCCTACCAGCACTTCTTCTTCCACTACACGGCGACGCCGCTCCTGGTGGTCGAGACGGCCCACACGCCCCTGCACGCGAGCGACGAGGCGATCGACGATCTCATCCGGCAGATCCAGGGCATGAACAAGGGCACGCAGTACTACGTCCCGCGGCAGTGATTCCCGGGCTGCCTGCGGGCCCGGCATCGCCCGCGCGGCGTGCTAAGCTTCGAACTGCATGGCGTGGTTCAAGAAGAGCCGCAAGCCCATCGCACCTTCCGCGGCGGAGAAGCCGAGCCGGGTGCCAGAGGGCCTGTGGGTCAAGTGTCCCGGCTGCGCGCAGATCATCTACAGCAAGGAACTCGAGACGAATCTCAACGTCTGCCCGAAGTGCGCCCACCATTTCAGGATCGGGTCACTGGAGCGCCTGAAGTCCTTCTTCGACGGCGAATGGACCGAGCACTTCGCCAACCTGGCATCCACGGACCCGCTCCAGTTCACGGACACGAAGCCCTACCGCGGCCGGCTCGAGAGTTCCCAGGCGGCCACGGGCATGAAGGATGCGGTGGTCGTCGGCAGCGGGCGGATGGACGGCCTGCACATCGTCATCGCCGCCATGGAGTACAGCTTCATCGGCGGGAGCATGGGCGTCGTGGTCGGGGAGAAGATCACCAGGGCCGCCGAACTCGCGCTCGAGCGCCGGGTCCCCCTCATCGTGGTGGCGTGCTCCGGCGGCGCCCGGATGATGGAGGGCGCCCTGTCGCTCATGCAGATGGCGAAGGTCTCGGCCGCCCTCTCCAGGCTCGATCGTGAGGGTGTGCCGTTCATCTCGGTGCTCACCGACCCCACGACCGGCGGCGTGACCGCCAGTTTCGCGATGCTGGGCGACCTCAATATCGCCGAGCCCATGGCGCTCATCGGCTTCGCCGGCCCGCGCGTCATCGAGCAGACGATCCGGCAGAAGCTGCCCGAGGGGTTCCAGCGGAGCGAGTTCCTCCTCGAGCACGGCATGCTCGACCTGATCGTCGACCGGCGCGACCTGAAGGCGACGATCGGGCGGGCGCTCCGATTCATGGAACCCAGGCCTGTCGACCAGGGGCGGTCGGCAGGACCGTCAGGCCACGCCCGACCGTCCTGACCTTGCTCGACCGGCTGCTCGCCCTCGAGCACTTCGGCATCAAGCTCGGCCTCGAGAACATCTCGCACCTCTGCGCCGCGCTGGGCCACCCGGAACGCTCGTTCGCCTCCATCCACGTCGCCGGCACGAACGGCAAGGGCTCGGTCACCGCGATGGTCCACGAGGGCCTGACGGCTGCCGGCCTCCGGACGGCCCGTTTCACCTCTCCCCACCTGGTGCACCTCACCGAGCGCTTCGTGACGGGTCGGGAACCGGTCACGGAAGACGAGCTTTCGGCGGTCGCGGCCGACGTCCTGGATGTCGCCGAGCGACTGCGTCGCGAAGGGGTTCTGCGGGCCCTGCCGACGTTCTTCGAGGCCACCACCGCCATCGCCTTCGAGCTGTTCAGGCGTGCGCGGACGGAGGTTGCCGTTGTCGAAGTCGGACTCGGGGGCCGCTTCGACGCCACGAACGTCCTCGAGCCGCTGGTGACGGCCGTCACCTCGATCGGACTCGACCACCGCGAGCACCTGGGGGACTCGCTGGCCGACATCGCCTTCGAGAAGGCAGGCACCATCAAGCCGGGCGTTCCGGTCGTCACCGGCGCCCTGCCCGCAGAGGCTGCTGCGGTCGTCGCCCGGATCGCCGAGGCCCGTGGGGCTCCGCTCGTCGAGGCGCGGTCCGGCTCGTCGGTCAGCAGCCGCGAGGTGGACGGCAGGCCGGTCATCACGATCGAGACGCCGGGCGGATGCTACGGTCCGATTCCGCTGGCCCTGCGGGGCGCACATCAGGTCCACAATGCGCTCGTCGCCGTCCGCATCCTCGAGACGGCCGCGGCAGCGGGGCTGCCCGTGGGGGCCGAGGCCGTCGTCCAGGCCCTTCGAGACACGCAGTGGCCCGCACGGCTGGAGCTCTGGCAGTCGGGCACCGTGCGCGTGCTGCTCGATGCCGCCCACAATCCGGATGGGGCCGCGGCGCTCGCGAAGCACCTGGCACGGTGGCACCCCGAACGCCCGGTGCTGGCCATTGCCGTCATGCGGGACAAGGATGTCGAGGGCATCCTCGCGCCCCTGCTCCCCGTCGTGTCGGCTGTGGTCGCCACGACGTCGGGCGGGAGCCGCGGCCTGGCGCCCGACCGGCTTGCGGCCCACGCGAAGGCGATCGCACCGCAACTCCGCATCCTCACCGCTGCCGACCCGCTTGGCGCCCTCGCGCTGGCCCGCGAGCTCGGCCCGAGCGTCTGCGTGGCGGGCTCCATCTACCTCGCCGGGGCGGTTCGCGGCGCCCTCGAAGGGCATGCTAAGCTCCTGTAATTCCCCCTTCAATCCGATGCTGTTACCACGGCTGCTCGCCTCCTTCCTCGTCTGCGCGTGCGCTGCGCCAGCGGTGGCGCAGGAGGGGCAGGCCGCGCCCGGCACGGCCGAAGGAACGCTCTTCCCCAACATCAGCCGTTCGAGCCAGTGGCGCCTGGAACGCATCTCGGCCGACCACCTCCGGTTGACCGGTGAGGTCG
>JABFRY010000165.1 GCA_013140955.1 Acidobacteriota bacterium | reverse complement strand
TGATGCGCGGGAACCAGGCACCCTGGGCCGCATCGAGGCCGGCGCCGGCGGCGGCTTCGCCCGCCGTCACGGCCGCCACGTCGGGGTTGCCGGCCAGGGCCATGGCGATGGCACGGGGCAGGGACAGGGGCTCGGCGCCGGTCTGGGCGCCGCCCGGAGACGGCACCATCAGCAGCACCAGGACGGCGAGCGTCGGAGGAAAGCGTGTCACGTCCCTAGGATGCAGACGGTCCGAATCGGTCACACTTCGATAGAATGCGGTCCCCCAGACTCTGCCGGCTGGAAGGCCCGTGCCCCGATCCGTGACCAGACGCCAGAAACCGCATCCTTCTTCCGACGAGCCCTCACCGGGGTCCGACTACCCGGACCTGGTGAAGGCCGCATCCACCGGCGATGCCGCCGCCCTGGACGCGTTGCTGCTGCGCGCCCAGGAGGTGGCCTACCGGTTCAGCCTGACGGTGTGCGGCCACGCCGAGGACGCGGAGGACGTGATGCAGGAAGCACTCATCAAGACGTATCAGCACGTCGAGGGCATCCGGGAGCCCGCGGCGTTCCGGGGGTGGCTCTATCGCACGGTCAAGAACGCGTGCCTGATGCGCCGTCGCCTGAGGCGCCACGAGCCGCGCCATCTGCTGTCGATTGAGGACGATCGACCCGACGGCGGAGGCGCGGGTGGCTGGCCCGTGGCGGATGCCGCGATCCCGGCCGACGAGGCCCTCTCGCGCTCGGCCGAGCGTCGCCGGCTGCGAGAGGCGCTCTCCAGACTGCCCGGTCGGTACCGCGTGGTGGTGTTCCTCCGGCAGGTGGAGGGCCTGTCCACCCGGGAGGTGGCCGGCGTCCTGGGCATCAGCGAAGCCAGCGTCAAGATGCGGCTGCACCGCGCGCACGGTCTGCTGCGCCGGGAGATGTCGGCATGAGCGGGCCTCCTGCCACGCGCCCGTGCGAGGGACACCTCGCCGAACTCGTGGACTACATCGACGGCGACCTGGCGCCCCCCGCCCTGGAGGCGCTCGAAGCGCACATCGAGGCGTGCACGTGCTGCAGCGCGCTCGAGCGCGAGCTGCGTGAGCGCATCGGCCTGGTGAAACAGGCCGGCCGCCCCGAGGTGCCCGGCGACGTGCGGGCCCGGGCCCGTGCCCGGGTGCAGGCCCTGCTGGCTGAGGCGCGGCGTGCCCGCTGAGGCGGATCAGCCCGCCGACGTGGACCGCGCCTGGCGGGTCTCGATACGGACGTCGACAGGCACGCCGTGGCGCACGCTTTCGGTCACGATGCAGAAGTCCTCGTAGAGCGACGCGCACCGCTCCACCTTGCCGTCCTCGCCGTCGGGCGCCGCCACGGTCAGCACGACGGAGACGCCGCCCACGCGCAGCCGGCCCTCGTCGTTGCGCACGATGCGCGCCTCGACATCCGCCGAGACCTGCCCGCCCTGCACGCGCGACTTGTGCAGGCAGAAGGTGAAGCTCGCCGCCAGGCACCCGCCGATCGCCGCTGCGAGCAGGGCGCCCGGACTGGGCGCGGAGGCCTCGCCGAGCGGCGGGCCCTCATCCAGATGGATCGGCGCCACGTCCGACAGGGAGGGGAAGGACGCGGTGAACTTGTAGCCGCCGGCGGGCTCGAGTCGGACGCTGGCGGTGCCGTGTGGTGTGCTCATGCTGCTCCCGGGATGGGCCGGCGTGCGCGTCAGTGCCCGAGGCCGGCTCATCGACCCCTGGCATCATAGTGCCCGGGCCGGTGCTACACTGAAAACCGCTGTCCGTGCCTGCGAACCTGAGGGGGGAATCGAGCCGATGACGACCATGCGAGCAAGTGCGACTCCACTGATTGTGCTGCTGACCGCCGTGCTGGCATTCGCGATCGGACGTGACGCGACCATGGCGCAGGGCGCCCAGAGCATCTGGGACGGCGTGTACACCGCAGAACAGGCCACGCGCGGAAAGGCCGCGTCCGACACGTCCTGTGCGTCGTGTCACGGCGCCACACTCGAAGGTGCCGACTTCGGTCCGAGCATCGCCGGGGCCGAGTTCCTGGGCCGCTGGGATGGTGAGAAGCTCAGCGTGCTGGCTGCGAAGGTCGAGCAGACGATGCCGCTCGACAGCCCGGGCAGCCTGAGCAAGGAGACCTACGCCGACATTCTGGCGCACATGCTGCAGGCGAGTGGTGTGCCGGCGGGCCAGACGGCGCTGGCACTCGGCGCCCCGTCGCTCGAGACCATCATCGTCCGCAAGACGAAGTAGCGCGTCGTCGCGCGACGCCACGCCTGAAGGGCCTGAAGGGGCGGTCGTCCACGGGACGGCGGCCCCTTCGCCGCGTACGGCCATCGTGTTGTCGCACGCGCCACGTGCGCCGCCAGGGCCGTGGGCGCAGCTCACGCACCCCGCAGGAGCCGTACGCTCAGAAAGGGTAGCGGGGCGGCACGTCCTTGATGGTGACCCACTGCCAGGCCGTGAACTCCTCCCAGTTGGCCGGCCCGCCCACGCGCCCGCCGTTGCCCGACGCGCCTCGTCCCCCGAAGGGCACGTGCGGTTCGTCGTGCACCGTATGGTCGTTGATGTGCAGCAGGCCGGTGTTCAACCGGTTGCCCACGGCGAGCGCCCGGCTGACCGAGCCCGAGATCACGGCGGCCGACAGGCCGTACTCGGTCTGGTTGGCCAGCGCGACGGCCTCGTCGTCGGAGCCGAACGTGGTGATGGCCGCGACCGGGCCGAAGATTTCCTCGTCGAACGCTCGCATGCCCGGCCTGACGCCCGTCAGTACCGTCGGCCGGTAGAAGAGGAACTCGTGCGTGCCGCCCGCGCGCAGGGTGGCGCCGGATGCCACCGAGTCCCGGACGATCTGATCGACGCGCTGGATCTGGCGCTCGCTGATGAGGGGGCCGAGCGCCACGGTGCCCGTCATCGGATCCCCGACCGGCAGGTGGTCTGCCTTGGTGACGAGCCGCTCGGTGAGCTGGGGCGCAATGGCCTCGTGCACGAGGATGCGGCCCGAGGCCATGCAGATCTGCCCCTGGTGCAGCCACGCGCCGAAGGCGGCGTTCGACGCGGCCAGGTCCAGATCGGCATCGTCGAGGATGACGAGCGAGTTCTTTCCGCCCAGCTCGAGCGAGACCTTCTTCAGGTGCCTGCCGCAGAGTTCGCCCACGCGGCGCCCCGTGGACGTGGCGCCCGTGAAGGCCACCATCGCGACGTTGGGATCCGTGCACAGCGCTTCACCCACGTCCGCGCCGCCCGGCAGGACGTGCAGCGCGCCCGCCGGGAGCCCCGCGTCCTCGAACACCCGCGCGATGAGCACGCCTCCGGCAACCGCGGTCTGCGGGTCGGGCTTGAGGACCACGGTGTTGCCGGTCGCGAGCGCCGGAGACACGGCTCGGATCGCCAGGATGAGGGGAAAGTTGAACGGGGCGATGACACCGACGACCCCGTGCGGTACCCGACGCCCCATGCTCAGGCGGCCCGGATTGCTCGGGAGCAGGAGGCCCTGGGGTTCGGTCACCATGGCGGCCGATGCGTGCAGGATCCCGGCCGCCATCTTCAGCTCCGTGTCCGCCTTCGGACGGATGGCGCCCGTCTCGCGCATGATCCACGCGGCGAGTTCGTCGGCATGCTGTTCCACCAGCGCCCCGGCGCGCCGGAAGATGGCCGCGCGCTCTTCATAGGGCATCTGCGCCCACTCCGGCTGGGTGCGTCTCGCCGACCGCGCGGCCCTGGCCACGTCGTCGGCGGTGGCCTGGGACAGCGTCGACAGCTCGGAGCCGGTGGCCTTGTCCACGACGCGGAAATCGTGACCGGTTGTGGTCCACCCGTCGAGAAAGAGCCGGCCTCTCCAGGCGGGCTCGTTCATCAGCGCAGCTGCGGTCTCGGCCATCTGGGTCTCCCTGCGGATGATGGGGCCGCTCCCCGGCGGCCGTGGGCATTATGTGCCGCGGTCTCCGCCAATTCCAGGGTCGGCACGCCCGTCTCGCATACACTGACTCACCGGAGTGCCCACCGCGTGACCCTCGTCTACGTGCTGCTCACCGTCTGCGCTGGAGCCGGACTCGCGGCCCAGGCCGTCATCAACGCGGAACTGCGGGCGGCGCTCGGCAGCGCCCAGTGGGCGGCGCTCATCTCCTTCACCGTGGGTCTGCTCGCCCTGGGCGTGCCCTTCCTGGTCATGCGGGATGGTCCGCCCGATCTGGTGGGAGCCTCCCGGCAACCGTGGTGGATCTGGATCGGCGGCGCACTCGGTGCGGCGTACATCCTCCTGGCCATCTTCCTGACCCCGCGGCTCGGCGCGGCCCTGCTCATTGCCTCGGTCATCGTGGGGCAGCTGGTCGGCGCCCTGGTCATCGATCACTACGGATGGTTCGGTGTGCCGGTGCAGCGCCTGACGGTGCTGCGCGTGGTGGGTGGCTGCCTGCTCCTGGCGGGCGCGGCCCTCATCCGCTGGCGCTGACGCCCTGTGCGCGCCGATGCGCCACGCCGGCCCGGACCGTCAGGCGAGCGTCGCGCGATCACGCGAGGTCTGGGCATGCGGTGCAGCGGCGCGATCGTCGCGGGTGGCGTGCGTGCGTGAACGGTTGCGCGGGCGG
>JABFRY010000151.1 GCA_013140955.1 Acidobacteriota bacterium | reverse complement strand
CGTGAGCGTCGAGCAGCTGCAGCGGTGGTCCGATGAACTTCCCTGAACTGGCCCGGGTTGCAGCGGTCCTGGCGCTTGCCGTCGGTTGCAGCGGACCGAGCCATGCAGCCGCGCCGGGGGAGGTCGCCGAGGCCCCGGAGGCCGCGCCGATCGTGCCGATGTTCAGGCGCTGCATCTTGTCGATCAGCGTGGTGCGACTCAGGTTGAGCAGGCGCGCGGCCTGGCGCTTGTTGCCATGGGACTTTTCCATCGACCGCTCGATGAGGTCCCGTTCGAGCTGGGCCACGACCATGTTGAAGTTGAGGCCTTCGTCCGGGATGGCCATCGTGGCCACGGGCACCGTCACCGCCGACGCCGGCCGCCGCACGTCCTCGGGCAGGGCCTGCGGGCCGATCTCGCTCGACGTGAGGCTCATGGCCACCGCGTGCTCGATCGCGTTCTCGAACTGGCGGATGTTGCCCGGCCAGTCGTACGCCATCAGGACGCGCAGCGTCTCCTGCGCGATGGGCTTGATGGCCACGCCGTTTTCCTGACACGACTTCTTCACGAAGAACTGCGCCAGCAGGGGCACGTCCTCCTGTCGGTCCCGAAGGGGCGGCAGCGTGACCGGAATCACGTTGAGACGGTAGTAGAGGTCTTCCCGGAACTGGCCGTCCTTCACCATCCGGCGCAGGTCGGTGTTGGTGGCGGCGATCACCCGGATATCGAGCTTCACGGGCTTCGACTCGCCGAGCCGCTCCACCTCACGCTCCTGGAGGGCCCTGAGGAGCTTGGTCTGCAGCGGCAGGCTCATCGAGGCGACCTCGTCGATGAAGAGCGTGCCGCGGTGCGCCAGTTCGAACCGGCCCACTCTCGACGCGACCGCCCCGGTGAACGCTCCCTTGATGTGCCCGAACAGCTCCGCCTCGGCCAGGCCTTCGGGAATGGCGGCCGCGTTGAAGGCGACGAACCGGTGCTCGGCCCGCGGCGAGTTCATGTGGATCGTGCGCGCGATGAGCTCCTTGCCCGTGCCCGTCTCCCCCTGGATGAGCACGGTGCTGTTCATCGGCGCCACCAGTTCGAGCGTCGAGAACACGTGCTGCATCGTGCTGTCACGCCCGATGATGCTGTCCAGCCCGAAGCGACCGCGCAACTGCGCCCGCAGCTCGGCGTTCTCGACCCGCAACTGGCGCTCCGTGATGGCCGTCTCGAGCACGCGCGCCAACTGGCCCATCTGGAACGGCTTGATCAGGAAGTCCACGGCGCCGTGCTTCATCGCCGCCACCGCCTCGCTCACGCCGCCGTAGCCGGTGATGACCACCGCCTTGATCCCCGGATAGCGCCCGGTGGCATCCTCGAGCACCTCCATCCCGTTGGCATCGGGCAGGTTCAGGTCCACGACCAGCGCGTCGTAGGCGAACGCCTTGAGCCGCTCGAGGGCGTCGAGCCCGTCGCTGGCCTGCGCGGCGGCGAAGCCGGCTGACTCCAGGGCGTCGGCCAGCATCTGGCGCAGTTCGACGTCGTCTTCGACCACGAGCACGGAGGGGGGCGGATAGATGTTCATGGTATCGGGGGCCTCTTCGGGGTGACGGATATCCGACGAGGGTATCGGTCCGTCGTGCGTGACCCTTTACTGAAGTTCCCGTGACCTCGTGCCGATTCCCCGGTGGGCGGCAGCCGCCCGCCTGCCATGCCACCCACACCGACCGACACGCTCGACGTATTGATTGTGGACGACGAGCCGGAGACGCTCGATCTGCTGGCGGAATTCTGCCGCTCGATGGGGCACTCGGTCGCCACCGCCCAGGACGGCCGCGCAGCCATCACCGCCATCGAGAGGGCACCTGCCCAATTCGACCTGGTGCTCACGGACCTCCACATGCCCGGGGCGGACGGCTTCGAGGTGCTCCGTGCGGCACGCGCATCCAACGCCTCGAGCTACGTCGTGATGATCACCGGCTACGCCACGCTGGACAGCGCCCTGCGCGCCGTCCGGGAAGGGGCGCACGACTATCTGCCCAAGCCCTTCGCGCTCGGACAACTCGACATCGTGCTCCGGCGCGTGCGGGATCGGCGGGCGCTCGAGGCCGAGAACCGGCGGCTCGTGCGCCAGGCGAGCGGGCGCGGCGGGGAAGGCGCCGGCAGCACCACGTCGGTCGGCTGGCGGCTGGACGCCATCGAGGAACGACTGGCGAACATCGAGGCACTGCTGCGAAGACCCGTGAGCCGCTGACGGTCGCTCGACGCCTGGCCGCTCCGCGCGTCGGCGGCCTGACACCTGCGACGGTGGGCGTCGGTGGGCAGCCCCGTGCAGGCGGACGCAGGTCCGCAACGGCCGGCACCGGGCACCGCTCTTGCGATGGAACGGCCGGGCAGCCAGTCATCGCGGTCAATCGGCCGTGGCGGCACGGTCTCCAGTGCTGCCGGGAGGAAGTGGGATGGGCGAAATCAGCGATACCGCACTCATCTCCGCGCTGCGGCGCGGGATGACGGTCGCCGTGGCGAAACAGGTGGCCTCGGCGGGCAACCTGGCCAACGTGGACACGCCCGGCTTCAAGGCGAAGCAGGTGACGTTCGACGACACCCTGGGGTCCCAGCTCGAAGGGCTCCGGACCACGCACCCGCAGCACCTCCAGGCCGGCGCCGGTGGCGCGACCGTACGGGAGTCGGACGCCCCGGCCCGCCGTGACGGCAACAACGTGCAGCTCGATCACGAACTGCTGTCGATGTCCCGGGCCGCGGGCGACTTCGCCGCGGCGCAGACGGCGCTGGCGGCCAAGTTCCGCCTCGTGCGCTACGCCATCAACGAGGGCCGTTAGTCATGCCGACGCTCTTTGCCGCCATGTCCGCCGCTGCCAGCGCCCTCACCGCCGAGCGCACGCGCGTGGAGGTGGCCGTGTCCAATATCGCCAACGCGGAGTCCACGCGGGGGGCCGACGGGCGGCCCTACCGCCGGCGCGACGTCGTGCTGGCGTCCGACCAGGTCGCCTCCTTCGATGCGGCGCTCGGGCGTGCCAACGCCGTGGGTGTCAAGGTGGCCGCGATCGTCGAGGACCAGGCCCCGTACCGGAAGCGGTACGAACCCTCGCACCCCGATGCCGATGCCGAAGGGTTCGTGGAGCTGCCCAACATCGACGCGCCCGAGCAGATGGTCGACATGCTCGGCGCGGCGCGAGCCTATCAGGCCAATCTCACAGCCATCAATCTCATTCGGGAAATCGTGAGCAAGTCGCTCGAGATCGCGAGGTAGCGCATGGCTGATGCACTGGCCGGCCTCACGTCCGCCATCGGGTCCGCCGTCTCGACCGGATCGCCGCTGCGCACGGCGGCCTCGCCCGGCGTGGACGGCTTCGGCGAAGCCCTCGGGCGCCTGATCGAGGGCGCCGAGCAGGCCTCGGCCGACGCCAACACACAGGTCTCCGCGATGCTGAACAAGACCGGCGAAGTCCACGACGCGATGATCGCCCTGCAGCGCGCCGACCTCGCCCTGTCGCTCACCGTCCAGGTCCGCAACAAGCTCGTGCAGGCCTACCAGGACGTGATGCGGATGTCGGTCTAGGCCGGGCCCACGCTCGCTCACTGAATTTCCGCGCGCAACAAGGAGACAGGTCGCTTCACCGTGGATCCACAACTGCTGATGGCCCGCCTGCGGACGCTGCTCGGGTCGATGACCCCCTCCCAGCTGGTGACGCTGGTCATGACGTTCATCCTCGTCGTGGCCGTCGTCGGCGGCTTGAGCTGGTTCCTCACGCGCCCCAACTTCGCGCTGGTCGCCGTAGACCTCGACCCGGAGACCGCCTCCGGTGTCGTGGCGCAGCTGCAGACGCTCAACGTGCCCTACCAGCTCGATCCCGGGGGCCGCAACGTGCGGGTCCCGGCGGAGCGGGTGGACGAGCTGCGGCTCGCGCTGACCGGCAGCGGCGTGCTGACGTCGGGGCAGGTGGGGTGGGAACTCTTCGATCAGACCAGCTGGAGCCAGACCGAGTTCCAGGAGCAGGTCCGGATGCTGCGCGCCCTCGAGGGCGAGATCGGCCGCACCATCACGTCGATCGGCGAGGTGAAGGCGGCACGGGTGAATCTGGTCATCGGCAAGCGATCCTTCATCGGCGAGTCGGAGCCCTCCAAGGCGTCCGTGCTGTTGTCGCTGCGGGGACGCGACCTGCCGGCCTCGTCCATCAGCGGCATCGCCAACCTGGTGGCCGCTTCGGTCCCGGGCCTGCGTCCGGAGTCGGTGGTCATCATGGACAGCCAGGGCCGGGCGCTGCTCAGGCCCGAGGGTGACGGCGACGACCCGCTGGGTCCGGCCCAGTTCGAGCGGCAGCAGCGCATGGAGCGGCAGATGGAGACCCGGATCGTCGGGCTGCTCGAACCGCTCGTCGGCACCGACCGGGTCAAGGCCATCGTCGCCCTCAAGCTGAACCCGGAGACCAGCGAGGTGATGACCGAGGAGTACGACCCCGACAGCGTGGTCATCCGCAGTTCCTCGGAGTCGAACCAGCAGGCCACCTCGCCCAACCTGCCCGTCGGCCTGGCCGGATCCGGCGGGAACATCCCGCCGGATCCGGCCAGGCCGACGGGCAGGTTGGGCG
>JABFRY010000402.1 GCA_013140955.1 Acidobacteriota bacterium | reverse complement strand
GTGCCCGGCGCGCGGCGCGCGCGAGCGCGGCCGTCGAGAGGTCGAGGCCCACGCCGCACACGTCGGGGAGCGCCTCCGCCAGCAGATCCAGCGTCTCGCCGGTGCCACAGCCCAGATCCGCCACGACCAGGGGAGACCGTGCCGGTGCGGCGCGCAGCGCCAGGTCCACGATCTGTCGCAGCGTCGTCATCCCGATTCCCGCGGCCAGCAGGCGCGCTCGGGCCTCCACCGACGCGCGGGCGTCGCCCGGCACACGGGCGCGCCGATGCTGCGGCTGCAGGAGGCTGACGTACCCCTGGCGCGCCACGTCGAAGGCGTGGCCTCGCGGACAGGCGAGGGCCGGTCCCTGTCGCAGCAGCGGCAGGTGGCACTCGCGCACGGTGCAGGCGAGCGGGGCGTCCATCCACTGCATGCTACCGTCGATTGCGGCTGCACGGTGCGGCAGCGTGCGGTGTATCTGGCACAATGTCCCCGTGGATTGTCCCAACTGCGCGGCCGCCATGCGCGAGGAGACGCTGGACGCCCATCACGGCCGCTCGGTGGTCGTCGATATCTGCAGCCACTGCCAATCCTTCTGGTTCGATGCGCGCGAGAGTCCGAGCCTGACGCCGGGTGCCACCCTCACGCTCTTCCGCATCATCGGCGAGCACGCCGCCCGCCCCCAGGCTCCTGCCGGCATCGTCCGGTGTCCGCGCTGCCGGGGCGTCCTGCGCCGGACGCACGACATGCAGCGCGCCACGCGCTTCGAGTACCTGAGTTGCCGCGAGGGACACGGGCGGTTCATCTCCTTCTTCGACTTCCTCCGCGAGAAGGACTTCATCCGGCCTCTCACGCCACGCCAGGTGGCGGAGCTTCGGCGCAGCGTGCAGTCGGTGAACTGCTCCAACTGCGGCGCGCCGGTGGATGTGCAGGCTGGCGCGGCGTGTGGGCACTGCGGCTCTCCGCTCTCCATGCTCGACATGCAGCAGGCCGACGCGCTGCTGGCCACCCTGCAGCGGGCCGAGGCCCTGGCGCAGGGCGGCGGCGCGGTCGATCCGGCCCTGCCCCTGGCGCTCGCCCGTGCGCGCCGGGAGACGGAGACGGCCTTTGCCTTCGAGCGGGACGAGCGCTGGCTGCAGGATGCCTCGTCGGCGGGGCTGGTGGGGGCCGGGCTGATGGCCCTGGCACGGTGGCTCAAGCGGGACGCCTGAGGGCGATCCCGGTGCGGTGTTTCTCTTTTCCTGGAGCGCGCGACAGATGGGCATCATGGACTTCATCAAGGGTGAACTGCTCGAGATCATCGAGTGGACCGACGACTCGCGGGACACGCTGTCGTGGCGGTTCCCCGACGAGGACAAGGCCATCAAGAACGGCGCGCAGCTCATCGTGCGCGAGTCGCAGATGGCGCAGTTCGTCTATCTGGGTGAGTTCGGCGACACGTTCGGTCCCGGCAAGCACACCCTCGCGACCGACAACATTCCCGTCCTGACGCGGCTCAAGTCGTGGCCCTACGGGTTCGACTCGCCCTTCAAGGCCGATGTCTACTTCGTCGTCACGCGTCTGTTCACGGGCAACAAGTGGGGCACGTCCAATCCGGTGATGCTGCGCGATGCCGACTTCGGCGTGGTGCGGCTGCGGGCCTTCGGCACCTACGACTTCCGGATCACCGAGCCCCGCACGTTCCTGCGGGAGGTGGCCGGCTCCGACCACAACTTCCGGCTCGACGAGTTCAGCGACACGATGCGGTCCCGCATCGTCAGCATCTTCAGCGACGCCGTGGCGTCGGCCAAGGTGCCCGTGCTCGACATCGCCTCGCGGTACACGGAGCTTGGCGATGCGCTCCTGCCCGTGATCAACCCGGCGGTATCCGCCAAGTACGGCCTCGAGATCACCAGCTTCATCATCGAGAACGTCTCGGTGCCCCCGGAAGTGGAGGCGGCCATCGACAAGCGCTCGAGCATGAGCGCGATCGGCAACCTGAACGACTTCGTGAAGTACCAGATGGCGCTCGGGTTCCAGGAGGGCGGCGGGGGCGCGGCCGGGACGGCCGCCGAACTGGCCGTCGGCTTCGGTCTCGCCCAGCAGATGATGCAGCAGGGTTTCGCCGGCGGCCAGGCGTCGCCCACGGTGGCCACGCCAGCGATGCCCGAGTTGCTGAGCCCCGCCGATGCAGCGACGGCGCTTGGCGTGAGCGAGGCCGATGTGCTGGCGGTGCTCGAGTCGGGCGAGCTCAAGGGCAAGAAGATCGGCTCGTCGTGGCGGGTGTCGCGTGCGGCGCTCACGTCCTACATGACCGAGTAGGACACCGGGCTGGCCGTGACCGATCCAGGCTCCATCCTCCCACCTGACGGCGGCGGCGTCGAGGCGCTGAACGCGCATGCGTGTCCGGCCTGCGGGGCCCGCGCAGAGTGGAACCCGTCGAAGCAGAAGCTCGTGTGCCCCTTCTGTGGCACCGAGTCGCCCTACGCCCTGGACCGGACCACCGGGCTGGTCCGGGAACTCGATCTCGTGACCGCGCTGCGCGAGCTGCCGGCGGACGAGCGGGGATGGCAGACGGCCCGGCGCAGCGTGCAGTGCCGGAGCTGCCGGGCGGTGATGGTGTTCGACCCGGACCGGGTCGGCCAGAACTGCGAGTTCTGCGGGTCGCCCGCGCTCGTGGCCTACGACGAGATCAAGTCGCCCATCCGGCCGCAGGGCGTGCTCCCGTTCCGTATCGATGCCGCGCGCGTGCGCGAGGACATCCGGCGGTGGTGGAAGGGGCGGTGGTTCGCGCCGGGCCGGTTGTCGCGATCCGCCCTGGTGGACGCCGTGCACAGCGTCTACATTCCCTACTGGACGTTCGATGCCCGCGTGCACTGCCCGTGGGACGCCGAGGCGGGCCACTACTACTACGTGCAGGTGCCTGGTCGCGACGCGCAGGGCCGGACCGTCGTCCGGCAGGAGCGGCGCACGCGGTGGGAGGCTGCCTCCGGTGTCATCGACCATGCGTTCGACGACGACGCCGTGCCCGGCACCCAGGGCCTGCCCCTCGACCTGCTGCGCCAGGTGGAGCCCTTCCCGACCCAGGAGGTCGTCCCCTACGACACGGCGTTCCTGGCCGGGCACGTCGTGGAGCACTACAAGGTCGTGCTGCTCGATGCTGCCGCCCGGTCGCAGGAGCAGATGCACGCGCGGCTGGAGCAGCTCTGTGCCAGGCAGGTGCCGGGCGACACCTACCGCAATCTCCGAATCCACCCCGTGTACTCCGGCCGCACGTTCAAGCACGTGCTCGTGCCCGTGTGGCTGCTCACCTACGCCTACGGGTCGCGCGTGTTCCAGGTGCTCGTCAACGGCTACACCGGCCGGATGGCCGGACGGCACCCGTACAGCGTGTGGAAGATCGTGCTCCTCGTCCTGCTGGTGCTTGCTGCCGTGGCGCTCGTGGTGGCCGTGTCCAACTGACGGCCGTCCTCCGCCCCGGGCGGATGTACCATGCCGTGATGTCCCGCACCGCGCCGTCCCTGCTGCTCCTGTGCCTCCTGTGCCTGCCCTGCCTGGCGGCCTGCGCCGGGGAGGACGGTGCGGCGCCGTCCTCCCCGCAAGACGGGGACCGGCCGGACCCGTCCGCGGCGAGCATCCCGCGTCCCGCGGCGTTCGCGTTCGCGTGCGGCGAGCTCGCGCTCGTGGCCATGCCCGAGGACGACGTGGTGCAGATTCGCATGCCCGACCGCGCGCTGACGCTGCCGCAGGTGCCCGCGGCGTCCGGCGCGAAGTACGAGCGGGACGAGGCGTCGTTCTGGAACAAGGGCGACGAGGCCACCCTGGTGCTCGACGGCCGCGAGTACGCCTGCCGCCTGGTGCCGGATCCGTTCACCGAAGCTCGCGGGCGGGGCATCGTGTTCCGTGCGCTCGGCCAGGAGCCGGGATGGGTGCTGGACCTGGAGCCGGCCACCGGCCTGCACCTGGTGTACGACTACGGCGAGCAGGAGGCCACGGTCCCATTCACCGTGCCCGTGGTCGGCCCAGGCCGCACGCGCATCGAGTCGGGCAACGGTCGCGACGAGATCGCCGTCGTCATCGAGCCGCGCTTCTGCGCCGACGCCATGAGCGGTGCGCCGTTTCCCACCACCGTCACCGTCACGGTGAACGGTCGCACGCTGCAAGGGTGCGGCGCCAGACTCGTGCCCGGGGCGCCGCCGGGACTCTGACGTTACGGAAGGACCGCGTCGCCGATGCATGACATTGCCCGCCTGATGCTCCGTGAACTCGACGGCCTGCGCCGGGAACTCGAGGCCTATCCCGATGACGACACCCCGTGGCGCCGGCTCGAGGCCTTTCCGAACAGCGGTGCCAATCTGGCCCTCCACGTCGTGGGCAATCTCCGCCACTTCGTCGGCGGGGTGCTCGGCGGGAGCGGTTTCGTCCGTGACCGGCAGGCGGAGTTCGCGCGAACCAGCGGCGCCAGGACCGAACTGGTGGCGCTGGTGGACGCGGCGCGCCACGACGTGGTCCGTACGTTCGCGGGCCTCGATCCGGTGGTGCTCGACCAGCCCTATCCGCAGCCCCCAGCGCCGCTGGTCGTCTCCACGCGCCTGTTCCTGATGCACCTGTG
>JABFRY010000288.1 GCA_013140955.1 Acidobacteriota bacterium | reverse complement strand
GCCCAGCCGGTGAGAGTACGGCCCAGCCGGCGCCCCGCCAGCGGTCGGCGCCGGGCCCGGCTGCGCCCGCGCGTCAGATGAGTTCTAGAATGCCGCGTGACGCTCGATACGCTGACGCCGTCCGATACGCGGACTCCGTCCCGCAGGCTGACGCCGCGGCATCTCGCACAGGCCGTACTGCTCGCGGCGTGTGCCGTCCTTGCGACGGACTGTGGGCCGCCTGCCGCCGAGGAGGCGCGCCCAGGCCCGCTCGACGGCGCCCCGCCGGCGGCGCAGCTCGTGGAGCAGACCTACACGACGATGGGCACGGAGCTCCATCTGCGTGCCTGGACCACGGACGCAGTGGCGGCAGGGGAGGCGTTCGAGGCCGTCTTCACGGAGTTCGACCGGCTCGATGCGCTGCTGAGCGTCTGGCGCGAGGGGAGCGACGTGGTGCGCCTGAACCTGGCGGCCGGCCGAGAGCCGGTGCGCGTGAGCGCAGACACGCTCGAGGTGCTGCAACTCGCCCGTCAGCTGAGCGAGTGGACGGACGGCAAGTTCGACGTGACGTTCGGGGCCCTCTCCGGACTGTGGAAGTTCGACCACGACCAGGACGATCGCATTCCCGCCCGGGCCGAAGTGGCGCGCCGGCTGCCGCTCATCGACTACCGGGCGCTCGTGATCGACGAGGCGGCCGGCACCGCCTTTCTCGCGCGCGCCGGCATGAGCGCCCATCTCGGCGGCATCGGCAAGGGCTATGCGCTGGATCGCGGGGCGGCCATCCTGCGGGCGCGGGGCATCGACGACTTCCTCATCCAGTCCGGCGGCGATCTCTATGCCGGCGGCCTGCGCGACGGGGCGCCGTGGCGTCTGGGGATCCGCGACCCGCGCGGTCCCGAGGACCAGGTCTTTGCCAGGCTCGACGTGTCCGACGCCACCTTCAGCACGTCGGGCGACTACGAGCGTGCGTTCCTCGAGAATGGCCGCCGGTACCACCACATCATCGACCCCGATACCGGCGAACCCGCGCAGGGGTGCCGGAGCGTCACCATCGTGGCCAGGCAGGCGGCCATCGCGGATGCGCTCTCGACGGGAGTCTTCCTGCTTGGTCCGGCGCGCGGCATGGCGCTCGTGGAGCGCCTGCCGGACGTGGACGCGGTGATCGTGACGGACCGGAACGAGGTGCTCGTGTCGAGCGGCCTCAGCGACCGATTGGTACGACTGGCACCGCCGACCGACGCGCCATGACATCGGCCTTGCGCTGGATGATGAGCCAGTGCGGGCACTTCTGCGTGTTGTTGTAGAGCACTTCGCAGTCGTCGCAGCGGACACACTCGGTGCGGATGATTTTCGGCCCCTGGATCGCGCCCCACTCGCATGTCTTCTGGCAGATGCGGCAGGTGTTGCACTCCGACCAGCGCTTGATGCGGAAGACCGTGAGGGGCGCCGACACCAGGCCCAGGAACGCCCCCACCGGACAGAGGAACCGGCAATAGACGTTGCGTACGAACACAGTGGCCACCAGGAGCGCGCCGAGCGCCACCCAGAGCATGGTGCTCGCCTGGAACGTGAACATCCAGAACGGCTCCACGTAGCGGTAGATCGAGATGTCGTCGGTCGCGAAGAAATAGGCGAGGGTGACGGCGAGCAGCCCGAACTTCACGCGTGAGGCGTGGCGCTCGACCGACTTGGGGACGTCCACGCGGAAGCGCGCCGGGACGATCCGGTCCATCAGCTGCGTGAGCGCACCGAAGGCGCAGAACCGCCCGCAGTACAGGCGCCCCCAGAGGATCGTGGAGGCGAGCGTGAACCCCGCGAAGAGGTACCACGCCATGCTGTGCTGGAACACGGGCAGGTTGAGCGAGAGGAAGCTGTAGACGTTGACGATCGAGATGAGCTGGCTCTTGTAGATCCCCATGTAGAGGACCGCGGCCACCAGCGTCACGACCTTCAGTCGCTCGCTCTTGCGGAAGAAGCTGACCATCGCCAGCGTGGTGAACGCCGTGAAGAGCAGCATGTCGGGCAGCTGCTGCCGCGCGAGGTCGGCGAGCGTGGGCTCGAGTTCCTCCTCGTCGTCGAACCCCCAGGGGTCCGCATCGTCCGCGAGCGCATCGGCGTCGTCGGCAGCATCGGCGTCATCGGCCAATGCTTCATCCGCTGGCGCGTCACCGGTCAGCGAGTCGGGGCCGGGCTCGGCCACACTCTCCTGCCCGGGCGGCACCGGAGCAGACGCCTCCTGAGCTGCCGCGGGCGGCGCAATGGCAACGAGCGCCAGCAGCAGCCAGACCCGCAGGGCCAGCCGCATTACCGCGCGGCCGCCGACGGAGGCGTCAGCAGCTGCCGCGCAACACGCCTGGCGCTGTTCCGAATGGCACGGGTCGCGCTGGTGATGCTGATCGTCGCCCTGGACACCGCGTCGATGTCACGCCCGACGCGGAAGGCGTCGCGGATGTCCTTGCCCTGGAACTGGGCCGCGAACTCGGGACGGTCGATCGAGAAGTCGCCGTAGGGCTCCTTGTGCTCGACGACGATGACGCCGGCCAGCACACCTTTGGTATCGAGTCCGACGAGCATCTTGATGGGACCGTCGTAGGCACGCTCCAGCGGCTCGAGTTCGGTGGTCCAGAACGCCATCCCGGTGACGGTATCGCCCTGGTACACCTTGAAGTGCGGCGGCGTGCCGCCCTTGGGATCGAAACGGGTGGCACCCGGGAACAAGCGCTTCAGCTGCTGCTGCAGCTGCGCATCGATGGCATCCTGGCCGCCGAGGACGAGTCCCGTGCCAAGTACGAATGAGAGCGTAAGCAGCAGTGGTTTCATGGCAATCAGCTGGGAATTATCACGTGGGCTTCGCAGGGGGTCAAGCGACCCCTTCCGTTGGCCCGTGAACCCGGCACGTGGGGGTCAACCCGACACGGCGCGGGATGCTAGAGTAACCGGAACTCATATGCGAGGAACCACCGACATGCGCCTCTTTCAGCCTTTTTCGACGCTTGCCGTGGCCGCTGCCCTCGTGCTCGGGGTGGCCCACTGGGCCGGGGCCCAGACCCTGAGCCAGACGCAGATCCGTGAACTGATGGTGAACACGACCTCGGCGCACTGCGAATTTTCTCTGATGGCTGTCGGCACCTGGTCCAGGACCGGCGAGCCGACGGCCGAGGTGAAGCCGGCCACCCTGACCGCCGACTTCCTCGAGGTGGACACCTCCGACGGCACCGCCTCGATCGAGACGGACTTCGGGGTGCAGTTCATCATCGCCCGGCAGTCGCAGGGCTACCTGCATTTCCTGTACGTCGCCAGCACCGGCCCTGTTTACACGACCACCATCTTCGACCGGCCGGCCGGAGAGGGGCGCTATCTCGCGACGCACTCGCGGCACGAGTTCACGCAGGTGTCGTTGCCGGGGTTCACCTCGCGCCCGGAGCAGTACTACGGCTGGTGCGAGATGACGGAGTAGCCAGGCGGCCCGGGCGCAGCGGACACCACTGGCACGTCCGGCCGCGATCGCGTTAGTCTGTGCCTCGAAGGAGGTCACACATGAGATCGCAGACGCCCATTCGGCTAGGCGTGGCGGTCGCCGTGAGTATCACCGGCATCGCCCTCACGTCCGCCGTCCTTTCCGCGCAGGCCCAACCCGATCCGTCCGGCTCCGAGGCGCTCGTCTCCGAGCGCATCGTCGCCACCACAGCCAACCTCGCGGCGGGCTCCAACGTGGAGCTGCGCGTTGAACTGAAGCGCTGGTCCACCGAGGACGAGCGGACCGACATCCTGTCGGCCGCCCGCGAAGGGCCCGAGGCCCTGCAGCAGGCGCTGAGAGACACCGACACGCTGGGCCTGGCGTTCACGGGCGACAGTGCGGTCGGCTACTTCATCCGCTACGCCTTCCGGCAGGAGCTGCCGGGCGGGGGACACCGCGTGGTGCTCGCCACCGAGCCCCGGCTCGGCTCGCGCCTGGCCCGCCCCTGGCGGGCGACCGCCGCCGGCCCCGATTACCCCTTCTCCGTCATCGAGCTGCGGCTCGACCGCAACGGCCGCGGAACCGGCACCATGTCGTTTGCCGCGCAGGTCGTGGTGGATGAACCGGCCGGCACCGTCGGTCTGCAGGGCTTCGACACGGCCCCGGTGCTGCTCAACGGCGCGACGATGGAGCAGGTCGGCGGGTCTGGACGAACCTCCTGACCTGCTGACCCGAGCTGCGCCCGACGCCGTCAGGCACCTCACATGCACCAGCCCTGCGCGGACGGCAGGGCTGGTCTTCCGCTCTGGGCGCCGTGCGCATGTCGACCACGATGGGAGGCGCTCCATGACGACACGCATCGGCCAGGTTCGCACGCGCAGCGCCCAGTGCATCGCCGCCGTGGCGCTCACGTTCGGGATGGCCGTCGCGGCGTGCGGCGTGCCGGAGCCGCAGCTGCAGGTATCTCTCGCAGGAGATCCGGTCCAGTCGCTCCTCGTCTTTCACGGCAACTGTCCCGCCGGCTGGACGATCGCGCTCGATGTGGAAATCCGTGAAACGCGGGGCAGCGACGTGCGGCTCACGGCCCTGAGTTTCGAGGTGCATACGGCCGATGGCCGGCGAGTCGGCGGCGAGACGCTGGACGAGCGGAGCCTCGCGGACCGGTACGGCGCCGACCGGCTCGACATTCGGGGCGGCACCGCCCGTGCGTTCGTCGTCTCCGTCCTCAGCGACGACCCGCTCGGCGGCGGACTCGTGGTGAGCGGCACGGTCACGGGCACGCACGCGGACGGCGCCGTCCATGAGGCCTACTCGCTGTCGGGACAGGTCGCACCGCCACCAGCCGCGGGCCTGCCCGACGGGGGCGCCTGCACGCCGGGCTGAGTCCCTTCCTGGCGGTGCGATCGCGTAACATTCCCCGACGGGCGCGCCGTGCGCCCAACCCCACATCAGGAGTGTTGCCCCATGATCCAGCCCTTCCCCCGCCGCCGGCTCGCACAGGCGCTCTGCGGTCTGGCCATCTCGACCCTCGTGGCATGCGGGGGGGGCGACCGCGCAACAGAACCACCACCCGAGACCTACCGCGACGAGCTGCCGCCGCCGGAAGAGCCCATGGTGGTGAACGCACCGTCGGTCGGCCGGCACGGTGGACGCTTCGTCCTCGGCGTCACCTCGAGCCCCAAGACCTTCAACGCCTTGATGGCCAACGAGGCCAGCTCCACCGACATCACGCAGCTGCTCTACATGGGCCTCGCCTCCTTCGACAACGGCACCCAGGAGGATCTGCCGGCACTCGCCAAGAGCTGGGAGGTCGCCGACGATCAGGTCACCTGGACGTTCCACCTCCGCCGCGGCGCCGCGTTCTCGGATGGCCACCCGATCACCGCCGAGGACGTGCTCTTCAGCTTCGAGGTGGCCTACGACGCCACGCTCCATCCCTCGGTGCAGGACATCCTGGTGATGAACGGCCAGCACTTTGAAGTGTCCGCGCCCGACGACTACACGGTCGTCATCCGCACGCCCAGCCCCAACGGCATGCTCGTCCCCCTGGTCAGTGCGGTGTCGATCATGCCGAAGCACGTGCTGGAGCCGGCGCTCCGGGACGGCAGCTTCGCGTCGGCCTACTCGGTGAGCACGCCACCCGAGCAGCTCGTGACGAGCGGGCCGTGGCGCCTGGGGCAGCAGGTGGCCGGTGAACGGACGGTGCTCACCCGCAACCCCTACTGGTTCGGCGTGGACGCCGAGGGTCAGCGACTGCCCTACCTCGACGAGGTGGTCTTCCTCGTCGTGCCGGATCAGGACGCGCTCGACCTGAAGTTCCGGTCGGGCGAGGTGGACGGGCTCGACAACCCGAAGCCGGAGAACTACGCCTGGTACGAGGACAATCAGGCAACCGGTGGCTTCACGGTCCACGATCTGGGCCCTGGCCTGAGCACCAACTTCTTCTGGTTCAACCTGAACAAGGCACACGAGGCCAGTGGCGGGCGGCGCGTGGGCGACCCCCGCGTGGACCCGGTCAAGTACGCCTGGTTCAGCAACCCGGTGTTCCGCCGGGCGGTCTCGATGGCCATCGACCGCGACTCGATGATTCCCAGCATCTTCTTCGGCGACGCCGTGAAGAACTGGTCCACGACCGGGCCGGGGAACCGCCGGTGGTACAACCCCGACCTGGTGCACTACGACTACAACCCGGAGGAAGCCAAGCGCCTGCTCGCGGGGCTGGGTTGGCGCGACCGCGACGGTGACGGCTTCCTCGAGGACCAGCGGGGCAACACCATCGCCTTCTCGATCAAGACCAACAGCGACAACCGGCTGCGTGTGTCGATGGCCAACTTCATCCGCGACGACCTCGCCAGCGTCGGCATCCGCGCGACGCTCGTGCCCGTGGACTTCAACACGCTGGTCACCAACATCCGGGACGACTACGACTACGAGGTCGGCCTGCTGGGCCTGCAGACGGGCGTGCCGCCCGACCCGGGCATGGGACAGAACGTGTGGCGTTCGTCGGGCCGTACGCACTATTGGCACATCGCCCAGCCCACGCCGGACACGCCCGAAGAAGCCCGCATCGATGCGTTGATGGACGAAGTGGTGGGCACGATCGACATGGAGGCTCGCCTGCGCGCCTGGCGGGAGGTGCAGACGATCGTCAACGACCAGGGCTGGTTCATCTGGCTGCCGACGATCAACGTGAAGGTGCCGGTGCGTAACGGCTTCGGCAACATGGCGCCCAACGTCATCCCGAACCGCCTGCTCTGGAACATCGACCGGGTCTACGTCGAGTCGGCCGCACAGGGCCGCTAGTCCCAGGCCGCCCGACAGCCCATGCGCACGTACATCCTGCGGAGACTGCTGCAGCTCGTGCCGCTGCTGTTCGGCGTCTCCGCCCTGACGTTCCTGCTGCTGCAGCTCGCGCCAGGCGACTTCCTCAACCAGATGGCCGAGAATCCGGCCATCTCGGCCGAGACGATCGAGGCCATGCGCCGCAACTTCGGCCTCGACCGGCCGTGGTACATCCAGTACGGCCTGTATCTCCGGAACATCGTCCTGCACTTCGATTTCGGCGAATCCTTCTCGCGCCACCAGCCGGTGTTCGAGGTCATCAGCGAGGGTCTTGGCAACACGCTGATCCTGGCCACCGCCGCCGCCGTCGTCACCTGGGGCCTCGCCGTGCCGCTTGGCATCCTGGCGGCCGTGCGGCAGTACTCGTGGGTGGACAAGGTCCTGTCGCTCGTGGCGTTCGTCTGGCTGTCGGTCCCCGAGATCCTGTCGGGCCTGCTGCTGCTCATGCTGGCGGCGCGCACCGGCTGGTTTCCGGTGGGCGGCATGCGGTCGATCGACTACGACGACATGACGCTGGCGGGCAAGGCGCTGGACCTGGCCTGGCACCTCGCGCTGCCGGCCCTGGTCGTGGGGCTGGTGCCGCTGGCGGGCCGGATGCGGCAGATGCGCGGCAACCTGCTCGACGTGCTGCGGCTCGACTTCGTCACCACCGCCCGGTCGAAGGGCCTCGACGAGCGCGTGGTCATCTACAAGCACGCCCTGCGCAACGCCCTCAACCCGATGATCACGCTGTTCGGGTACACGCTCGGGGCCCTGGTCTCTGGCTCGTTCATCGCCGAGATCATCTTCTCGTGGCCGGGCCTCGGACGGCTCACGCTCGATGCCATCCTCACGCAGGACCAGTACCTCGTGATGGGCTCGGTCCTGATGGCGTCGGTGGTGCTCGTGCTCGGCAACCTCGTCGCCGATCTCCTGCTGGCCATCGCGGACCCGCGCATCACGTATGACTGAGCCAGCGCCCGGTCCCCGCGCACTGGCCAGGCCTGCCGACACCGTCATCGAGGCGCAGCCGCCACAGTCGCCGGCACGCATCTTCTGGCGGCAGTTCCGCAAGAGCCCGCTGGCCGTTGCCGGCGGCGCCGTGCTGGTGCTCTTCTATCTCCTCGCCGTGCTCGCGCCCTTCGTGGCGCCGTACTCCCAGGAGGAGATGGACCGGCAGCGCTACTTCCACCCGCCGCAGGCGCTGCGCTGGGGCGGAGCCTCGGGTGTGTCGCTCAGGCCGTTCATCCGGCCGACCACATTGACCGACCCGCGCAACTTCGGCTACTCGGAGGACGCCGCCGAGGCGCCCGTGCGGTTCTTCGTCCGCGGCGCGCCCTATACGCTGCTCGGTCTCGTCGAGAGCGACGTCCACCTGTTCGGGGTGGACGCTCCGGCGCGCATCTACCTGCTCGGCACCGACTCGTTCGGCCGTGACGTCTTCTCGCGCCTGCTCTACGGCGCGCAGATCTCGCTCACGGTCGGCGTGGTGGGCATTGCCATCTCGTTCACGCTGGGCCTGCTGCTCGGGGGCATCTCGGGCTACTTCGGCGGGTTCGTGGACACCGTCATCATGCGCACGACCGACCTGCTGCTCAGCATCCCGTCGCTGTACCTGATCGTGGCGCTGCGGGCGGTGTTCCCCATCGAGCTGCCGAGCCAGCAGGTGTATCTCGGCATCGTCGCGATCCTGGCGTTCATCGGCTGGGCCGGCCTGGCCCGGGTCATTCGCGGACTCGTCCTGTCGATCCGGAAGAACGAGTTCGTCACCGCGGCCGAGGCCCTGGGCGTGGGCCGGTTCCAGATCATCTGGCGGCACATCCTGCCGAACACGATGTCGTTCGTCATCGTCGCGGCCACCGTGTCGATTCCCGGCTACATCCTGGGCGAGGTCGTGCTCTCGTTCCTGGGGGTCGGCGTGCAGGAGCCGGCGGCCTCGTGGGGCAACATGCTCAACCAGGCGCGAAGCATCCGGGCGCTCACCTCGTTTCCGTGGCTGCTCTACGTGCCGGGCGCCGCGATCTTCCTCACCGTGATGGCGTTCAACTTCCTGGGCGACGGGCTGCGCGACGCGCTCGACCCACGGCGCGTCAGCGGGGGGCGCACGTGAGCGAGCCCCTGCTGGAGGTGCGCGACCTGCGCACCTACTTCCACACCGACGACGCACTGATCCGGGCGGTGGACGGCGTGTCGTACGACGTGTCGGCAGGAGAGACGCTCGCCGTGGTGGGGGAGTCGGGCAGCGGCAAGAGCGTGACCGCCCTGTCGATCCTCAGGCTGGTGGCCGACCCGCCGGGACGCATCGAGGGAGGCGAGATCCGCTTCAGGGGCCGCAATCTGCTGGAGCTGAGCCAGGCCGACATGCGCGCGATCCGCGGGCGGGAGATCTCGATGATCTTCCAGGAACCGATGACGGCGCTCAATCCGGTGTTCAGCTGTGGGGAACAGATCATCGAGACGCTGGTGCGGCACGAGCGCCTCGATCGCACGGCGGCGCGTCGTCGCGCCATCGAGATGCTCGACCTGGTGGGCATCGCCGCGCCTGACCAGCGCGTGGACGAGTATCCGCACCAGCTGTCGGGCGGCATGCGGCAGCGCGTGATGATTGCCATGGCACTGGCGTGCCGGCCGGCCGTGCTGATTGCCGACGAGCCGACGACGGCCCTCGACGTGACGATCCAGGCGCAGATCCTGGAGCTGCTCACGTCCCTGCAGCGCGAGCTGGGCATGGCGGTGATTCTCATCACCCACGACCTGGGCGTCGTGGCCGAGACGGCGACGCGCGTGGCCGTGATGTACGCCGGCCAGGTCGTCGAGTACTGTGACGTGCGCGCGGCCTTCCGGCAGCCGCTGCATCCCTACACCGCGGGCCTGCAAGCGTCGCTCCCGAAGCTGGGCGTCCGGCAGGATGCGCTGCGGGTCATTCCCGGCAACGTTCCCAACCCGGCACGCTTTCCGGAGGGCTGCCGCTTCCATCCACGCTGCCCGGTGGCCACGACGGCCTGCCTGGCCCCGCCGCCGCTGCGCGCGTTCGCGGGCGGGCACCTGGCGCGGTGCGTCCGCGCAGACGAGATTGCGGCCGGCACGCTCGATCCTCTGGGCGAGGCACGCGGGTGAGTGCACCGTCCACGCCGGGCGCACCGCTGCTCGAGGTGCAGGGCCTCAAGAAGTACTTCCCCATCCGCCGCGGGCTCCTGGGCCGCACCGTCGGCCACGTGAAGGCCGTGGACGACGTGTCGTTCACGATCCAGGAGGGCGAGGTGCTCGGCCTGGTGGGCGAGAGTGGCTGCGGGAAGACCACGACCGGCCGGTCCATCCTGCGGCTCGTCGAGCCGACCGCGGGCAGCGTGCGGTTCGAGGGCCGTGAGATCGTGGGCCTGCCGCGACGGGAGATGCGCGCGCTCCGGCGACGGATGCAGATCATCTTCCAGGACCCCTACTCGAGCCTGAACCCACGCCTCACCGTGGGCAGCACGCTCGAGGAGGCGCTGCGCGTGCACGGGCTCGCCAGGGGCCGCGCGGCCCGGGAGCGCGTCGCGGAACTGCTGCAGCTGGTCGGCCTCGCGCCCGGTCACGCCGCGCGATATCCGCACGAGTTTTCCGGAGGACAACGCCAGCGCATCGGCATCGCACGGGCGCTGGCCGTGGGTCCGCGGCTCATCGTGGCCGACGAGCCGGTGTCGGCGCTCGACGTGTCCATCCAGGCGCAGATCATCAACCTGCTGAAGGACCTGCAGCGGCGGATGCAGCTGACGTTCCTGTTCGTGGCGCACGACCTGTCGGTCGTCGAACACGTGAGCGACCGGGTCGCGGTGATGTATCTGGGCCGGATCGTCGAGCTGGCGACCAGTGCCGCGCTCTACGCGTCGCCCCGCCATCCGTACACCGTCTCGCTGCTGTCTGCGATCCCCGTGCCCGACCCCGACCGCGCGCACCGCCGCATCGTGCTGGCGGGCGACGTGCCGAGCCCCGCCGCTCCGCCGTCGGGCTGCCACTTCCATCCCCGCTGCTTCATGGCCCGTCCGGAGTGCGCAGTCGAGTCGCCCGCGTTACGCGAGGTGGCACCTGGGCACTGGTCCGCGTGTCACTTCGCCGAAGAGGTCGAGCGCGCGCGCGCAGACATCGCCAAGTAGTCCCCGCCACGACACGCGGGGCGAGCGGGCGGATGCCGCGGCGGTGCAGCCCTCCGATTCCGGTCCCCGGCGCGACGAGCGGGAAAGCGCTACTCCAGGGCGCTCGGAAAGGGGGCCAGGTCGCCACATCCCCAGCCGGCGCGCGACGGCTCAGTCGGCGAGGCCGGCCTCGGTCACGACGCGGACCAGGGAGAGCGGATCGACGGCCAGCGATTCCAGGCGGACCGCCCAGTGCACGTGCGGACCGGTCACCCGGCCGGTGGCCCCGGCCTCCCCCAGCACGTCGCCGCGCGCCACCGTGTCGCCGACCGCCACGTGCATCTTCGAGAAATGGGCGAAGAGCGAGAAGAGGCCAGCCCCGTGGTCCACGATCACGGTGTTGCCGGAGAAATAGAGGTCCTCGGCCAGCACGATCTGCCCGGCGTTGGGAGCGCGGACCGGTGTGCCGGTGGTGGCCCGGAAGTCGGCGCCAGCGTGGCGTGTGCCAGGCTGGCCGTTGAGCACGGTGAGCCGCCCGAAGCTGCTCGTGGACTGACCCGGCACCGGAAGCTCGAACGGGCCGCTCCACAAGCGCTCGGGACGATAGGTCGCAAAAGCGCTCGCCAGGCGCCGGGCATCGCGCGCGATGCGCTCGGCCTGCCCGGCGGGCGGGTTGGCGAAGCGCTCCTCCACCGTGAGCCGCCTGGTCGCGTACCGGCGCGCTTCGACCACCACCGACACCTCGGGGGCAGAGGTCCGGCCCTCAGTGTCGGAGACCCGCACGTCCACGGCATGCGTGCCGGCGCGGGTGCCGATCGGCACGCCGACGAAGCCCTGCCAGCGCCGACCGTCGTCACCTGCGGGCCAGAACCGGATCTGACGCTCGAAGGCCGTGCCGGTCACCGAGGCCAGGGGCGCTTCGGCGTCCACCACGAGCAGCGTCACCTCGCCCGTGGGCACCGGCGACACCACGGCCGCCGCCACGACGGCCGGCCCGCCGCCCGCGCTCGGCAGGGGCACCTGCGCCGCTGACCGTGCTGCTGACAGTGCTGCTGACAGTGCCGCTGACTGTGCCGCCGACTGCGTGGCTGACACGGACGGTGCCGCTGACGGCCTCGGCGACTGGGCCTGTGACTGAGCCGACACGGTGAGCGATCGTGTGGGCGACAGCGTGACGACCGTGGCTGCCGCAACGAAGCTGACCGCGCATCGGGGGAGGAGCATTCGCATCACGGGCCACAGTGTACGACCCGGGCGCGGGCACGCCAACCCTGGGCCGACCCTACGTGCCGTGCCCACCGCCATGGATGGGCTTGCACACCAATTGGCCCATTCGCTGCCGCGGCGTTGTGAGCCTCGCCGCCCGCTGCCACACTGCGTGAGCCCCTGATGTCAGCCGTAACACCGTGCGGCCGCAACGCCCGTTGCGGAGCCGTGCCCATCCCGTCAGCCGTGTGATGCCATCCAGCGAATCGCCGAAGAACCGCCGCTTCATGGAGCAGGCGGACCAGCGCAGGCGTGTGGTCGCGCGCCTCCTGGCCCTGCTCACCCTCGTGTCGGGCGGCTACTACCTCGTGTGGGCCTTCCGCGCCCTCAACCCCGCCTATCCCGTGATTGGCGCCATCTTCCTCGCCGCCGAGATCTGCTCGCTGGCCCTGTTCGCGGTCGCGACCACGGGCGTGTGGCGCCTGCGCTTCAAGCCGGAGACGGGCCTCGCCATCGAGCACCCCTGGACCGTGGACGTGTTGGTGCCGACCTACGGCGAGCCGATCGAGACGCTCCGCGCGACCCTGGAGGCTGCCAGCCGCATCCGCTGGACGGGTGCGCTCACGGTATACGTGCTCGACGACGCCGGGTCGGCAGACGTCGAGGCCCTCGCCGCGGAGTGGGGATGCCGCTACCTGTCCAGGCGCCGGGCAGGCGTGCCGCAGCGGGACGCCAAGGCGGGAAACCTGAACTTCGGCCTGGCACACGCCACCGGGGACCTGGTGCTCGTGCTCGACGCCGACCAGCGGGCCTTTCCCCAGATCCTCGAGGCGCTGGCCGGCTACATGCGCTTCGAACGGGTCGCGTTCGTGCAGTCGCAGCAGTCGTTCACGGTGCCGCAGGAAGACCCGTTCTACAGCAACGACCGGGTCTTCTACGAGGCGGTGCAGCTGGGCCTGGACGGCGGGGATGCGGCCATCTCGTGCGGGTCCGGCGTGCTCTATCGCCGGGCGGCGCTCGACGACATCGGCGGCTTCGCCACGTGGAACCTGCTCGAAGACCTCACGACCTCCTACACGCTCCATGCGGCCGGCTGGAAGTCGTTCTACTACCCGCACGCGCTGTCGGTGGGGCTCGCGCCCACGGATATCTGGGGCGTGTACCAGCAGCGCGGGCAGTGGGCGTTCGACACGATGCGTCTCATCCTGTGGGACAACCCGCTGTTCAAGCGTTCGCTCGGGTGGTTCCCCCGTGTCACCTACCTGATCATCGGCCTCTCGTATCTGTGCGCGGCGTTCGTTTTTCCCTTCTTCTTCCTGATCCCGATCTGGAGCTATCTCACCGGCGGCAACGTCCTGAATCGTCCGGAGCTGGAGTTCGCCCTCGTCCGCAGCGCGTACTTCGTCTGCATGACGCTGGCGATGCAGTTCCTGTTCCGCTTCCGTCAGCCGGGCAAGCAGTTCCAGATGCTCACGGGGCTGTTCCCGATCTATGCGCGGGGCATCGTCCGTGCGTTCTTCTACCAGAAGGGCCGGAAGCCCGAGTACCGCCCCAACAACCGCCCGCGGCAGCGGCCCGTACGCCCGCGCGCGCTGGCGGTGCTGCCGCAACTGCTGGTGCTTGCTGGCAATGGCCTGCTGCCCTTCTACGCCACCGTGAGCGGCCGCGTGCCGGGCCGCCTGATCGCCGCCAACATCGCCATCTCGACCCTCGCCATCTGGTCGTTGCTGCCGGTCGTGCTCGCGGCGCTGCGCCACGGCGGCACCAGTCGTGTGGTGGCCGCCGAGAGTGCAGGCCTCGTGCGTCCGCACCGGCTGGGCCGCACGGTGCTCGTGAGTGCCTGGCTGATCGTGACCGTCGGCTTCCTCTGGGTGCAGCAGCCGGGATTCTGGCGCTCGCCGTACCTGCGCTACGAGCAGGCCCGCCAGCTGGAGGCCGCCGGCCAGACCGCCGACGCCATCGCGGAGGTGGGGCGCGCCGTGGCTGACGATCCCGCAAACGCCGGCTACCGCTCCTACAAGGGGTACCTCGAACTGGCGGCGGGCCGCGCGCCCGAGGCCGAGCGCAGCTTCCGGGACGCCGAGGCCCTCGCGCCGGCCGTGCCCGACGTGCAGTTGGGTCTCGCCGAGAGCCTGGGCCTCCAGGGCAGGCAGGCGGAGGTGCGCGCGCGCCTTACCGGACTCGACGCGTCCACGCTCACCGAGGCGCAGCGGTACCGGCGGAGCGAGGCGCTGGCTGCGGCTGGCGACTTCGCGGGTGCGGTCAGCGACCGCGCTCTCATCGACGGCCTCGCGGGCGTGGAGCGTCTGAGCGCCGCGCTCGCGTGGTCGATGGCGGCTCAGGACTGGCCCCTCGCCGTCTCGCTCGCCGATCGGATCCTCGACAC
This sequence comes from Acidobacteriota bacterium, assembly GCA_013140955.1. GTDB lineage: Bacteria > Acidobacteriota > Vicinamibacteria > Vicinamibacterales > UBA2999 > JABFRY01. Next base: position 230 of record JABFRY010000288.1, on the reverse strand, counting down.
ACGGACCACCGATGCACTCCGCCTGCACACGCTCCGCCAACAGGGTGTGGCGCTGCGTGCCCTCGATCGCCCGGAAGAGGCCCTCGCGGCGTTCGAGCAGGCCCCCGACGCCGAGAACCTTCGCACCCGGACCGAGCTGCTCCTGCAGCTCGGACGCTTCGATGACGCGGTGCCGCGGCTCGAGGAACTGGCGGCCGCGGATGCCAGCGTGGACGTCCACGGCCAGCTGG
>JABFRY010000448.1 GCA_013140955.1 Acidobacteriota bacterium | reverse complement strand
TCCACCGGCTAGCCGCCGTAGAAGAACGACTTCTTCTCACCGAAGAACGTGTCGTGCGGCCGCACACCATACGGGAGCCGTTCGGGCTCACCCGACAGGCCGCTCATGCGCAGCAGCGCATTCTCGTGCGCGATGATCGGCGCGCCCTCCAGACGGCTGGGCTCGCGCCCGTTGCCTCCGCCGACACCGGCAAAGATGTTGCGGCCGGACTCGGACAGAACGGCGTTGCCGCTCGTGCGGCCTTCGTCGGTGCTGGTGCTGATGATCAGCCGGATGGGTTTGTCTGGAGCAATCGTTCTCAGGGCCTCGAGAATCTTCGGCGCCGCCTCGGCGCTGCTCGAGTCGACGAGCAGAAATCCTTCGTCGCTGTTCTGCACCGTGACGTTGGCGCCCGTGCCCGCGATGAGGAACAGCGAGCCTTGCAGGGGCAGCACTTCCACGGCGCCCTCGTCATACGCCGGGATTGCGGGCCGGATCGTCTGGCGCGACTGGGCGCCGACACCCACGGTGGCCGCGGCGGCCACCGCAACGGTGATCACGAGGGAAGCAGGGGTACGCATCGCTTATCTCGCCGCGGCGGTCGAGGTCGCCGGCATGTCGGCCATCATGGCCTTGAGTTTGGTCGCGTACTCCGGATACATCGTGTGGGCGCCGCCCATCGCGGTCTCGTACGGGAAGCCGTAGATGTCCGCGTAGTCGGTCCGTCGGCTCCCGAGCGGCCACGCCGGCACCTGGCCGCGCTGCAGCGACGGGATTTCCTCCGCAACCTCGAAGGGCAGCGTGCGGCGCACCACCATCAGCGGATCGGACTTGAACGTGCTGGTGCGCACCATCGGCTCGTCGAGATAGATGGGGTCGTCGAGGATGATGACGAGCGTCAGCAGATCGCCGTGGCGCATGTAGTACTCGGTCATCACCGTGTACGGGCTGAGCGGGATGCCGTTGCGGTGGATGAAGCTGTACTTGATGTGGGTGGTGGTGACCTTGAACACGCCGCCCTCCCACACGCCCGTCGAAAAGCCCTGCCACTTGTGCTCGGCGTACTTCGATGGATGGGGGCGCCCATCCACCCAGATCTCGCGGTCCCCGCCGCCGAAGAGGCCGACGACCGAATAGCCGATGAGCTCCTGGCTCGCGGGATTGATGATCGGCGCCATGCGGAAGTTGGGCTGCGGCGCCCGCATGGAATAGGTCACCGGGTGGGGCCGTGCCTGCCACTCGGGCAGCGAGTGCATGGTCGCCTGCCAGCTGAGCGCGTGCTGCCGCGCCGCGTCGTTCAGCGGAACGCCGATGTATTCGCCGACGTCCACGCCGGGGTCGCCCCGCAGGGGACGCTCCTCGTGGTTGCCGAGATTCGCCGACCACATGCCCGCGAGATCGACCTGCTGGGCTCGGGCAGCCGTCGGGGCAGCCAGACCGAGCGCGATCAGCGCGACGACGACGGTACCGGTGAGGGAACGACCCATACCACTCCTCCAGAAAAACGGTAGATTTCCGGAGGCATCATACGGGCGGCGCCCGCCGAAGGCAACTGCCCCGGGCGTCAGGCGTGCGCGTGCCGGGCGGCACGGGCGTTCCGGCGGTCCGGTCCGCGACCCGTGGTCCGGCGCTCCCGGCCGGTGCGACGCTCGCGGTCCACACCGAACAACACCCAGCCGGCCTCGCTCAGTTCCTCGGCCAGGGTGACCTGAAACCGCTGAATGGCGTCTTCGGTGTCGAACCGGTGCTGCTGGTGCTTGGCCCCCGGCCCCTCCACCGTCAGGCGTCCGCCCTCCTGACGCACGATGTGAATGCTTTCTGGGCCCTTCGTAAACAGCCAGGATCCTGCGCTCATGTCTCACCCGCCTCGTCTCGGGAACCTGCCCACGTGAGGTTCCCCGGTCAGCCGTCACCGCATCTATCGGCAGCAGGGGCAGTGCAGGCCAGTGCCCACGGCTACCGCAATCGACATGGCCCGTACTGGCCAGCGGGGCACCAGCCTGGCCCGGCGGTCACCGGTCGGCCACGGCCGGGGCTCCGGGTCCTGGCCGGCAGTCGCCACAACGGGAAGGGCTCAGGCGGGCAACATCAGGGACCGGCCAGCGCCAGCCGCCAGGCGAGCGCCCCGGCCAGGGACACCGCCATCAGCGCAAGGCCAGCGGCCGCCCGGGCACGAAACGCCCCGCCGCCGAGGGTGAGGGTGATGCCGAGCTTCACCAGCGTGTTGGTGAGGACGCCGAGGGTCACCGCGACGGCCGTCAGGGCGGCGGGCGTGGCCTCGCCCGTCAGACGCGCCATCGACACCGTGAGGGCATCCACATCGGTGAGCCCGAGCGCGACGGCCGAGGCGTAGAGCCCCCCCGCGCCGAAGCGGGCGGTGACGTGCGTCACCACGACGAGCACCACCTGGAAGAGCACCGCCATCTGGAGTGCCGCCCCGACCCGGAGGGGGTTCTGGTCGGGCGGCGCGGCGGTCGGTGCAGTCTCGGACTCCCGCAGTCCGCGCCCCACGAGGAGCAGGCCGATGCCAAGCGGCAGCACGAAGGCTGGCCAGAGTGCGGCCGCCAGGGCAGGCTGCAGGACAAGACTGGCGAGCAGCACGCGGGGAAAGAGCATGGCGTTGGCGCCCATCACCCCCAGCGCGAGCGCCGGCCCGGTGGGTGGCGCGTGGTGGGCCGACACGTGGCGGCTGAGCCGCGCGAACGTGAACGTCACCCACGTGGACGACACGAGGCCGCCCAGCGTGCCGGTGATGGCATAGCCCCTCCCCGCTCCGGCGATGCGCTGCGCGACGTAGCCGAGGAAACTGAGGCCCGAGAAGAACAGGACGAGCGCCCACAACGCACGGGGGCGCACGCTCCCGAGCGGACCGAAGGGGCCCTCGGGCAGCAGCGGCAGGACGACGGCCGCCATCACAGCGAAGCGGGCGCCGGCGCGGATCTCCACGACGTCCAGCCGCGAGACCAGGCCGTGGAGCTGGCGCTTCTCCACGAGCAGCAGCAGCGTGAGGGCGGTGACACCCGAGGCGGCCGTTTCGTAGCCGAGGCCGGCCAGCACGCCGGCGGCCAGCACCACGAAGGCCGCGACCTCGGTGGTGCCGTCCACGTCGGCGCGGCTGGCCGCCAGGTATGCGGCCACGACCAGGGCACCGGTGGCGCCGAGCAGCACCACGGCCAGACCGGTGAGCCCCACGGTGGACAGCCAGCCCGACACGCCGGCGACCAGGCCCAGCAGGGTGAACGTGCGGATGCCGGCAAAGTGCGCGGAGGGTCCCCGGGCATGCCCGCTCCACTCACGCTCGATGCCAACGGCCAGGCCGGCCAGCGTCGCCACCGCCACGTGCAGCGCGGCGGAGAGGTCGAACGGGATCATCGACATCGGCACGACTGGCGCCGCGCCGGCGGGCCCGCGCGGCAGCCTGGGACGCTCAGGCGCCGGCCTCGCGGTCGAGAATGGCGACAGCCTGCGCGTACAGGGCGCGCGCGCGCCCGGGATCGTCCGCCACGCACACCATCCCGAGCTTTCCGAACTCGGAGACCGCGCCGATCATGTGAAAGGCCACGCCCTGTTGGGTCGCCCCGTCGAAGTGCAGGCCGTTGTCGACGACGATGTCGATCAGGTCCTCGGGCGTGAACCGGCGGTACGCCTCTCGCTGCAAGTTGTCTGACGCGTAGTAGAAGCGCGGGAGTCCCGCCGGCGTCAGGAAGAGGCCGGTCTCCGGGTCGTAGGCGCCGTCGGTCAGGAACTGCAGCGTCATGAACGTGTGTGTGGTGCCCCCCTTCCGCAGGTTGATCTCGAGGGCGGCGTGTTCCCAGCCGTGCCCGCGTGGCACCGAGATGAAGTCCACGCCGAAGCGCCCGAGCACGCCGCGCCGCCTGAGGACCGTCGCGACGCGCAGGGCCGCGGCCTGGATGTCGAACCGGTATGCGGGGGCGGCCGGAAACGAGCTCCCCAGGAAGACCTGGCCCGACTGCCCGCCGAGCACCTGGTCGTGGGTGGAGATGAGCTCGATGTCGCCGCGCGGATCGATGCGGCACTGCACCGACGGCGACTGCTTCCCGGCGCCCTCGACGAAGCACTCGACGATGCCGCCCATCTCGCGCAGCTTCGGCTCGTAGTGCGGCCAGTCGAGTCCGGGTGCCTCGAAGGCCAGCCTCGTGGGCACCGCGCGGCGGAGCCACCGCGCGAGACCGGCGCCGGCCGGTGCGTCCCTGAAGGAGAAGACGGCATTGCCCTCGCCCGAGAACCCTTCGTCGAGTTTCACCACGGCACGCTGCAGGTCCGGTGTCCGGCGCTTGAGCTGCACCAGCGCCTCGACCACGTCCGACAGGTCGTGCACGTGCTCGACGCCATCGGGCATCGGCACGCCGGCCTCGCGGAAGATCTCGCGGCTGCCACTCTTGCTGCCCAGCGGCAGGAGGTCCGGGTCGCACGCGTACAGCGGAATGTCGAGCGCCAGGGCCAGCGCGCGCTCGCTCGTGGTCGCGTTGTAGCACGTCATGTGCGCCAGCGCCGGGTCGGCCATCGAGGCGCGGATGCGTTCGACGAGGCGCGGCCGTTCGAGGATCTTGTCGGTGAGCGGGCGTGGCGACCCATCCGAGCAGCTGAGCAGCGTGAGCCGGCGCTGCGCATG
>JABFRY010000265.1 GCA_013140955.1 Acidobacteriota bacterium | reverse complement strand
TTGCACGTCCGTAATTGTCTGACACCGCCGGCGCGCCAGCGGTGTCAGACAATTACGGACGTGCAATTTCCGACTCTTCGGCTCATCCTTGACTACCCCTTGCACAGTGTTTGTGAACGGGGTCTTGACACCTAGTGCATACCAGGAGATCGGGCCTTGGCTCCAGGGCCCGTTGAACCGAGTTCGGCGTGGATCCCTCAGAGCCGTCAGCGGTTCCGACCGGTCTGTCCCTCCTCGAAGAGGCCGGCGTCATCGTGTACCGCTACCACTTCGGGCCAGAGCTGTGTGTGGACTACGTGAGCCCGCAGGTGGGTAAGCTCATCGGTATCGAGGCCGAGCAGTTCTACCAGGCGCCGCTGAGCGTCGGCGACGGAATCCACCCGGACGATCGGGAGATGGTGCTCACCGCGATGAAGGATCCGGCCAACTACCGGTATCCGTTCACCGTGCGGTGGACGAGCCCTCACGCCCGGTTCCGGCAGACCGAGCACCACCGCGTCCCGCTCGGCCGCGAGGGTGGACCACAGGCGTTCCTGGGCCTGGCCTTCGACATCACACCGCATGCCGACGGCGGCGGTGTGTCCACCGCGGTGGATGCCCCGGCCATGCGGGCCATGTGGGAGCGCATCGAGCAGGCCCGCGAGACCGAGCGCACGCGCATCGCGCGCGAGTTGCACGATGAACTGGGGCAACTCCTGCTGGGCATCAAGCTGGAGTTCGCGGGCACCATGAAGCGCATTCTGGCGCTGGATCCGTCACGCGAGACCATCGATCGCCTGCAGTCGGCCGGCGGACAGATCGATGTGGCCGTGACGATGGTCAAGCGAATTGCCCGCGACCTCCGTCCGCCGGTGCTCGACTACCAGGGGCTCGGCGAGGCGGTCACCGACGAAGCGCACCGCGTCTCCACGCTCTCGGGTGTGCCCATCGAGGTGCGGAGCGAGCTGAGCCTGCCCGTGCCGACTCCGGTGGCCACGGTGGCGTTCCGCGTGTTCCAGGAAGCCCTGACCAATACGATCCGCCACGCGTCGGCCTCGTCGATCGCCGTGACGGTCTCCGCCGACCACCGACGGCTCCGTCTCACCGTTGGGGACGACGGGGTCGGCCTGCCGCCGGCCGCGCGGCGGCCGGGGCCCCATGCGCTCGGCCTGCTCGGCATGAGCGAACGCGCACAGAGTGTCGGCGGACGGCTGCGGCTGCGAAGCCGTGCGGGCCGGGGCACGCTGGTCGTGCTCACCCTGCCCCTGGCGGCCCGCACGCCATGATGTCGCAGGCCTCCCCGCGGATCCTGCTGGTCGACGACCATCCCATTTTCAGGCGCGGTCTCCACGGCATCATCGAGGACTCCTTCGAGACGGTCACGGTGGAGGAAGTGGGCACCGCGAGCGGCACGCTCGCCCTCGTGCGGACCCAGCCCTGGGACGTGATCGTGCTCGACATCTCGCTCAAGGACGGCGACGGACTCGAGGTGGTGAAGCAGATCCGGGAGCTGAACCCGCGGATACCCGTGCTCATGCTGAGCATGCACCCGGACGAGCACTTCGCACGGCGGTCGGCAGCGGCCGGGGCCTCCGGCTACCTGACCAAGCACGTGGCGGACACGGAAGTCGTCACCGCGCTGTCCACGCTGTTGCGCGGCGAGCGGTACTACCGCGCCGGGTTCGGGGAAGTGCCGGGCCCCGCCCGCTTCACCGAGGGCGGTGCGCCGCACCACGGCCTCTCCTACCGCGAGTTCCAGGTGGCCCGGATGTTCGGTCGTGGCCTGCGCACGTCGGAGATTGCCGCCGAGCTCGACCTGAGTCCCAAGACCGTCAGCACGTACCGGAGCCGGGTGCTCGAGAAGCTCCAACTGCGCACGAACGCCGAGCTGACGCGCTACATGATCCAGCACAAGCTCACCGAGTAGCGCTCACCGCGCGAATGCCGGCCCGGGGGCACCACCCGTCTCCGGAACCTGGACATCGCCCCGACACCAGAGGACCGGAACCAACGGCAGCTCCTGGAACCAGCTGGACGGCCGGCCGGGCGACAAGGTTGTCCCGGCTGGTGGCAGCTGCGCCGCCTCCCCCGCCGGGCTTGCCCATCGGTACGCGAGCCGCTACTCTGTTCGCTCGCCACACGGCGCGCGGGTCCACCCGCCGCGCCACTCGAGGATCCCACAACGATGCGCGTCTGGCCCGGCCAGCCCTATCCCCTGGGAGCGACGTGGACTGGCCTGGGCGTCAATTTCGCCGTCTTTTCCGCCCATGCCACGGCCGTCGAGCTCTGCCTGTTCGATTCGCCGACGGCGCGCACCCCGTCATCCTGTGTGGCGCTGCCCGAGCATACCGACCAGGTGTGGCACGCCTACCTGCCCGACGTCCGGCCAGGACAGCTCTATGGCTATCGCGTCCACGGCCCCTACGATCCGTTGGCCGGGCATCGGTTCAATCCGCACAAGGTGGTGGTCGATCCCTACGCGAAGGCCATCGGCCGGACGGTGCGCTGGGACCACTCGATGTTCGGCTACCAGGTGGGGCATCCGGACGGCGACCTGTCGTTCAGCCCCCTCGACAACGCCGGGTCGGCACCGCTCGGGGCCGTCATCGACACGGCCTTCACCTGGGGTGACGATCGGCCGCCGCGCACGCCGTGGCACAAGACCGTCATCTACGAGCTCCACGTGCGGGGCTTCAGCAAGCTTCACCCGGGCATCCCCACGCCCCTGCGCGGCACCTACGAGGCCCTGACCACCGAGCCCGCGCTCGAACACCTGCAGCGGCTCGGCGTGACGGCGGTGGAGCTCATGCCGGTGCACCACCACGCGTACGACCGTCACCTGGTCGAACGCGGTCTCTCGAACTACTGGGGCTACAACACGCTCGCCTTCTTCGCGCCCGACCTGCGCTACTCGACGTCGGGCCTGCCGCTCGAGTCGGTGAACGAGTTCAAGCGGATGGTCAAGGCCCTGCACAGCGCGGGCATCGAGGTCATCCTCGACGTGGTCTACAACCACACCGCCGAAGGCAACGAACTGGGCCCCACGCTGTCGCTGCGCGGCATGGACAACCGGTCCTACTACCGCCTCGTGCACGACGACCCGCGGCGGTACCTGGACTTCACCGGATGCGGCAACACGCTCAACATGCAGAGCCCGCAGGTGCTGCGGCTCATCATGGACAGCCTGCGCTACTGGGTCAGCGACATGCACGTGGACGGCTTCCGGTTCGACCTGGCGAGTGCGCTGGCGCGCGAGCTGTACGACGTCGACCGCCTCGGCGCCTTCTTCGACATCATCCACCAGGACCCGGTGCTGTCGCAGGTGAAGCTCATCGCCGAACCGTGGGACCTCGGGGCCGGCGGCTATCAGGTCGGCAACTTCCCCGTGCTGTGGACGGAGTGGAACGGCCGGTACCGCGACGCGATGCGTGCGTACTGGAAGGGCGACCAGCGGGGCGTCGCGGAAGTCGCCACGCGGCTCTCGGGCAGCAACGACCTGTACGAACATGGCGGCCGCCGCCCCTACGCCAGCATCAACTTCATCACCTGTCACGACGGGTTCACGCTGCACGACCTCGTCACCTATGAGCGCAAGCGCAACGAGGCCAACGGGGAGCAGAACCGCGACGGCGAGAACAACAACATCAGCTGGAACTGCGGCGTCGAAGGTCCAACCGACGACCCCGCGATCCTCGGGCTGCGCGAGCGGCAGAAGCGCAACTTCATGGCGTCGCTACTGCTGTCGGTCGGCGTGCCGATGATCAGCGGCGGCGACGAAATGGGGCGCACGCAGCTTGGCAACAACAACGCCTACTGCCACGACAGCCCGTTGAGCTGGACGCACTGGGACCTCACCGCGCCGCAGCAGGAGTTCCTCGAGTTCACCAAGCGCCTCGTGCAGCTGCGCTCGCAGCAGCCGGGCCTGATGCGTCGGAAGTTCTTTCAGGGTCGTCCAATCCGGGGCGAGGAAGTGAAGGACATCTACTGGCTGGCCCCTACCGGCCGGGAGATGGCCGACGCCCAGTGGAACTCCGACCTGCGAGCCATCGGCATGCTGATCATCGGCAACGCGCTCGACGAGGACGACGAGCGCGGACGCCAGGTGATCGGCGATACGCTGCTCATCCTGCTGAACGCCTACGGCGAGGACGTTCCCTTCACGCTGCCGGTCACCGCCCCAGGGGCGCACTGGCTGCGCCGGGTGGACACGATGGTGGCACTGCCCTCCGCGGACAACTTCGAGGGCGGGACGGAGTACACGCTCCACGCCCGCACGCTGGCCTGCTTCGTCCTCGAAGGGGCGCAGCGCCCCTGGGAGACGTGGAATCCGGTGCTCACCTGAGCGGTGCGCGGGCCGGCGGACGAGGCGCGCACGGGGCGTGTGAACGGCGCGTGACCGCCGAAATTGTCGTCGCAGGAACGTCGAATCGGCGCTGCTACAATCGGTGCCTGAAAGTTGGTCACCATGACGAAGCGCAAGAATACGACGCCGTCCGATACACCGCCCGACGTGACGCTCGCGCCTGCAGCGGCCGCCGCTCCGGCCGCCAGGAAGCGGAGCACGACCGCGCGCCGCACGTCGCCGGCCCGCGCAGCATCCTCCAGCACGCCGCCAGCCAGCGGAGTGCCAGCCAGTGG
>JABFRY010000176.1 GCA_013140955.1 Acidobacteriota bacterium | reverse complement strand
TACCAGGCGCAGGCCCGCCAGGACATGGCGGCGCTGCAGGCGGCGGATCTCGACCTCCTCGACGAGCGCGGCGCCGGGGAACGTCCGGTGCCCGGTCTGGCCGGCGTGACGCAGTCACTCTCCGATGTGAGCCTGGCACTGGCGGGTGACACCGCCATGCTGACGGCGGACATGGTCGAGCGCGCAGCCTCCGCATCCGATGCAGAGGCCTACCGGTCGCGGGTCTCGCAGACGTGGGTCCGCGAGAACGGCCAGTGGCACCTGAAGTCGGTGCGCATCGTGGGTCAGGAGGCGGCGCTCCCGTGACGCCGCGTCCGTCGTGGCCGGAGCGGCCCCGCGTGTGAGCCGCAACGCCACGCAGCACACGTCCCCACCCACCGCATGACCATCGATCCGCAGCGGGCCTCCCCGCAGGACACCTACCGCCTGCTCACGAGCTGTGTGGTCCCACGCCCCATCGCCCTCGTCTCGACCGTGTCGATCGACGGGATCCGGAACGTGGCGCCCTTCAGCTTCTTCAACGCGGTCTCGGCGGAGCCGCCGATCATCTGCTTCTGCCCCAGTCCTCGCCAGCCCCCGAAGGACACGCTGGTCAACGTGCGCAAGACGCGGGAATTCGTGGTCAACATCGTCAGCGAGGCGATGGCCGAGGCGATGAACGCCTCGTCCGCCCCGTTCCCGCCTGACGTGGACGAGTTCGAGATGGCGGGCTTCACCCCCGTCCCCTCCGAGGCGGTCACGCCGCCGCGCGTCGGCGAATCGCCCGTGAGCCTCGAGTGCCGCCTGCATCTGATCGTGGAGGTCTCCGACCGGCCCTTCGGCGGCACGCTCGTGCTGGGCGAGGTGGTGCGCTTCCACGTCCAGGACCGTGTGCTGCGGAACGGACGCATCGATGCCGACCTGCTCGGGGCCATCGCGCGCATGGGCGGTATCGACTACTCGCGCACGCGTGACCGCTTCTCGATGCGGCGCCCTGGCGCCTGACGGCTGTTCCGCCAGCCGCCCGCGCCATGCTCCTGCGATGACTCCCCTGCTCGCCGAGGTCATCGGCTATCTCGCCGCCCTGCTGACGACGCTCGCCTTCGTCCCGCAGGTCGTCCGCACGTGGCGCACCCGCTCGGCTGGCGATCTGTCGGGGACGACGCTCGTCGCCTTCACCAGCGGCATCCTGCTGTGGCTGGCCTACGGCGTCGCGCAGGGGTCGCGGCCCATCGTGTTGGCCAATGGCGCCACGCTGGTCCAGTGCGTCCTGCTGGTCGTGATGAAGATCCGGTTCGCGAGACAGCCGCCGCGCCCCTGACGTGCCTGGGCCGGCGACGGGTTCGGAGGCTCCCGCCAGGCCTGCGGTCGCAGCGGCCGTGAAGGCGCGCGCCGTGAGATGGTGGCGCGCCGCGCGCACTGACGGCTCCGCTGCGCCGCGTGGCAGGCCCGTCAGCGGACCGACGCGTTGCCGGTGATGAACGCGTGGTACGGCAGCTCGTCGAGGCACCGCAGCGTCACCACGCTCGCCGTGACGAAGGCGACCACGGACGCCGCGAAGTAGCCGTAGCCGTAGTACGGAAAGCCCAGCTCCAGCGTCACGAGCGTCGCGACCGTGTTCACCGCGAAGAACAGCGTGTGAAGCCCCAGCACCAGGCGATTGAGGTCCAGGTACGACAGCACGATCGTGAGCAGCAGGAAGAGGAGCTGGAACAGGGCGCCGATCGTCGCAATGCGGAAGATCGCCAGCTGCCCGTACGGAATCCGCAGGAGCGTGAAGATCACCGGTGCGAGCACGACCAGCGCCACCACGAGCACGATCTGCGGCACGAGCAGCTGCCGCGACCCGCGGAACACGCTGTGCAGCAGGGCCGTCTGATCGTCGCGGAGCCGCGCCAGCGTGGCATGGGCGCCGATGTCCCGGTAGAAGTGGTGGTACTTGTCGAAGAACTGCGTCTCGATGTTCACGACGAACACCGCCATCGAGGGCACGATCGTGAGGCAGGCCAGGAACAGGGCGCTGTCGTAGTCCGGATACGAGACCAGGCGCGACGGCTGGACGATCCGTTCCGGTGCGGCCCACATCAGCCACTTGTCCACCCAGACACCGGCGTAGTACACGCCCCCCGCCAGTGCCAGGTCCCAGTGCGTCCGGACGTGCGGGAGGAACGCAAAGGGACGCACGACGGGAAACGGGAACTCGGCGAAGACGCGTCCCACGAGAGCGAAAACGATGTAGGCGAGGCCGACGTCGAAGCCGGCCAGCATGCCCCCGACACCGGCGTCGGGGCCGGCCAGGGAGGCGGCGGTCAGGGCGATCAGCATGCCGATGCCGAACGACCGCGTAACCGCGGCGTACTCCTTGAGGGTGCTGAGGAACACGCTGAGCACCCAGATGCCCGCCACCAGCGCGTAGCCGACCCAGGCCGCCAGACGGGCGGCCGGCGTCAGGTTCGCGTACCAGAAGTAGAACGGCACGACGATCGGCGCCGACAGGCCCACGGCCAGCGTCAGGCCGCCGACGACCATGCCGGGCACCCCCTCCACGGTCCTGGCGAAGATCTGGTCGGACAGGTACCGGGTGAGCACCATCGTGAGGGGGCCGGTGAGCACCAGCGAGAACGCGAAGTTGTAGACGACGATCAGGCGGAAGGCGGCGAGATCCTCGTAGGCGGCGAAGCTCGGCCCGAAGAACGTGATGACCGAGAGCGTCACGATCGTGAAGAGCCAGCCCCCGGACGTCGAGACCGAGGCGTGGGCGTACCCCTGCACCAGGCCGAGCAGGTCCCCGCGCGCGGCGAGCTTCCGGAGCACGAAGCCGATGCCCGCCATCTCAGGCCACCTGTCCCAGGTCGGGCTGCGCAATGTGCGTCTCGTACAGCTCCCGGTACGAGGCGTCGAGCACGGCCTTGTCGTAGTAGCGTCGCACCCGGGCCTGCGCCACCTGGCCACACTGCACGTAGAAGGCCCGATCCGTCAGGAGCCGGCGCAGGGCGTCGGCCGTCGCCGCGGGATTGGCCAGCGGCGTGACGGCACCCGCGGCGCCCAGGGGCGGATCTTCGTCGGACCGGCCGAGAATCATCTCGCGACAGGCCCCGACGTCGGTGGCGACCGAGGGAATGCCCACGGCGGCCCCTTCGAGGATGACGAGCGGCTGCGCCTCGCTCACGCTCGTGAGCACCACGACGTCCAGGCGCGGGAAGTAGTCGGCCAGCGCCACCTTGCCCTTGAATTCCACGGTCGACTCGAGGTCGAGATGGGCGGCCAGCTGGCGACACTCGGCCACGTAGTCGGGATCCTCCTCGAGCGGTCCCAGGATCCAGACCCGGACGTCCGGCACGTGGTCCCGCAGCGCGGCGCACGCACGCAGGAACGTCTTGATGTCCTTGATGGGCACCACGCGACCGATGAGGGCGATGGTCGGCGCAGCGTCGTCACGCGCCCGGGTCACGGTCTGTGCCAGCTCGATGCCGTTCGGGATCACCAGGAGCCGACCGGGGTCGGCGCCGTCCTGCACCTGCAGCTGGGTGTTGCCCTCGTACAGCGTGATGATGCGGCTGCACGCCGCGTAGCACGCACGCGAGTAGCTGGTGAAGGTGTCCACCCAGAGGTCGCGCAGGTCGCGATGCAGGCGGTCGATGCTGAGCGTGCGCAGCGAGTCCTCCTGGAGCCAGTCGGCCATGGTGATCTCGATCCGCCGCTCGTTGGTGTAGATGCCGTGTTCGGTGAGCAGCACCGGCCGCCCGGTCTCCTGCCCGGCGCGGGCGGCATAGAGGCCCGCGTAGCCCGTGCAGAGGGCGTGGTACGTGCGCGCCGGCACGAGCGGTGCCAGCAGGACCGAGTAGAGACCGAGGAGCAGGGTCCGCCACGTCCAGAAGTACTCGAGGAACGACACGTGCGGGCACTGCTGCTCGTACATGCGGACCAGCAGGTCCCAGGCGCCCCGCGAGTTGAGCAGCGCCTCACGGCCGATGCCGGGCCCGGCCTCCCGCAGGGCCGCCATCACCTGGGCCACGTCGGCGAGGTCGCCGCGCGTGGTGAGGCGCAGCAGCGGCGCCTCGAGCCGGGCCATCACGGCGCGGACGCGGGCGGGATGGGCGGTTCCGGCCGGCAACGTCTGGAGTTCGACGCGGGTCATCCCGATCACGTTCGATGGCACCTCGAACCGCAGCGGGCCCTCGGGGCCCGGCGGCACGAGCGTCACCAGGTGGAAGGTGAGGTGGCTCTGCGCGCGAATCAGGTCGTGCGCCCAGTTGGACACGCCTCCGGTGACGTACGGATAGGTGCCCTCGAGGATGAGGCACACGTCCGGCACACGGGCCGGCATCACGCGGGCACCTCACGTCCCGCCCAGAGCGCGATCGCGTCCTGCGCCTCCGGCGTGCCCAGGCCCGGGCCGGCCGCATGCCGGGCGGCATCGCGGCGCAGGTCTGTGTAGCGGCCCATCACGAACAGGGCCTCGAGCAGCCATTCGGCAGCCGCCGGCTCGCCCGCCTCCGCCAGATCGCGGAACCGGTGCTCGGCATCCTCCGGCAGGCCGCGGCGCAGCTGCAGCCGCGCGAGGCGGAACGCCACGACGCGATCCCCTGGGGCCTGTGCGAGGTAGGCCTCGTAGCCGGTCGCGGCGCGCACGCGGCAG